>DLSG01000091.1 GCA_002501285.1 Christensenella sp. UBA7868
ATTGATTGATTGATTGATTGACAAGTAATGATTTAATAACTATTTTTGTTTTATAAATTTTAAAGTTAAGGTTTTAAGTGTAAAAAATTTAACTTTGTTTTGGAGAACTGGTGTGGATATTATTAAAATTATATTAATTGGAGTTGTGACGAGTATTGCGACAATTGTGCTTAAACAATTTAAGCCAGAATTGTCGATTTTATCGTCTATTGGTGGTGGAATTATAATTTTAATTAGTCTAATAAACTATCTAGGACAAGTTGTTGGCTCTTTTGCTCAAATTGTAAACAAAACAAACATAAATATTGGCTTGTTTTCAAGCGTTTTAAAAATTGTGGGGGTTGGCTACATAACAGAATTTGGAGCAAATATTTGCTCTGATACGGGTAATAACTCAATTGCTGATAAGGTTTTACTGGCGGGAAAAGTTATTATTTTATGTCTAGCACTGCCAATTATTAATTCGCTTTTAACTACAATTATGGGGATAATAAAATGAGAAAAAAGCGGATATGCTGTTTTTTGGTGATAATTTTAATTTCATTTTCTTTTGTTTGTTTTGTTGGTGTTAAGGATAATCGGCTAAAAAGTGAAAATCGTGAGGTTTTTACAAGTCTTTCTATTGAAGATGATTTGAATAAGGCGACAAGTGATGGGCTTAATTTTTTTGATTTTTCTGATTTAGATGAGGCTTTAAACCGTTTAGAAAATGCTGGAAGTTTTGGCGCAAAAGGCTTTGCGGAAAAGGTTAAAGCGCTAATTTCGGGTGAATATACTTTTAGTTTTAAAGACCTTCTTTCGATTTTTACTTCAACGTTAATTTCAGATTTTAAAAGTATTCTTCCGCTTCTTGCATCAATTTTTGCATTGGCGGTTTTATCTAATATTGTTGGGCAATTCAAAACTCGTGGGAATAAAAATTTGAATAGCGTTGTCCACTTTGTTTGTTATTCTGCGGTGATAATTATTGTGTGTGCTGGGGTGACTAACCTTGTAAATGTAACCCAAGGGGCAATAAATTCGATGCGGTCGCAAATGGAAGTTGTTTTTCCGATACTATTAACCCTTATGGCTTCGGTTGGGGCAACGGTCAGTGTTGGAATTTATCAACCTGTTCTTGCGATGTTGTCGGGTATGATAGTAAATATTTTCAGTTTTGTGGTGCTTCCAATTTTCTTGATAAGTTTTGTTGTTTCGGTTGTTGGAAATTTGTCTAGCAATGTAAAATTGAACAAATTTTCAAGCCTATTAAATGATGTGTTTAAGTGGGTGCTTGGGGCTGTATTTACTGTTTTTACTGGGGTTATGACTGTTAAAGGTATTAGTGCGGGCAGTTTTGACAGTGTTTCTATAAGAACCACAAAGTTTGCTTTAAAAACTTATGTTCCGCTTGTTGGGGGCTATTTGAGTGACGGGTTTAATCTTATTATGGCAAGTTCTGTTTTAATAAAAAATGCAGTTGGAACAGCGGGATTGCTTTTGATTTTCTTGTCTATTTTGTCGCCAATTGTTACCATTTTAGTTTTTAAATGGTCACTTCATTTGTTGTCGGCGGTTTTAGAGCCTTTAATGGACGACAAAATTTCAAATTTTCTATTTTCAGTGTCAAAGTCTATTAATATGTTGCTTGCGTTAATTATTAGCGCTGGGCTTATGTATTTAATTTCTAGCGGACTTTTAATGACTTCTGGAAATGTTTATTGGGGGTGAGTATGGAAGCAATTACGGGCTGGTTACTTGGCGTGGTTGGAATCGTTTTGATTGGCGCTCTTGTGGATTTGATTTTGCCTGATGGGGAGATGCAAAAATATATTAAGGCGATTTTTTCAATTGTTATTGTTTTTGTTATGATTTCGCCTATTGTAAATATCGACCTTAATAAAATAGATTTTAATAAGTTTATTTATAATGATAGTTCGGTTACGATTAATGAAAAATATTTAAAAAATTATAATAATATTTACAAAGAAAGTTTGGAAAACACTTGTGAATTGGCTTTAAAAAACTCGGGATTTTCGGGGGTTAAAGTAAATATTTGTTTAAATATGTCGATAACTAAATTTCAAATTGAAAAAGTTGAGGTAAATTTAAAAAATTTAGTTATTGACACAAATAAGGTGCATATAGATAAATATCAGGAAATAAAATCTGTGATTATTTCTGTTTTGGGGGTTGATGAAGATAAGGTGGTGACAAGTGAGTGAAAATAAAAAAGAAGGAAAATTATTTGAAAATTTGTTTAAATTGCCATTTTTGAAAAAACTTAAAAATGTTAAGCATATTGAGATAATTGTTTGCATAATATTTATTAGCCTGTTGCTTGTAATATACTTTGTAAATTTCAGCCCGCAAAAAAGCACAAAGACTAGTGGAGAAGTTGTTTCTAATAATGTTAGTTTGGTGACAGCAACAAGTTATGCAAATTTATTGGAAGAAAAATTGACAAGCGTGATAAGCGGACTTAAAGGCGTAAAAAATGCACAAGTGATGGTGAGCGTTTCCAGTGGCGGAGAAGTTATTATTGCTAATAATGTTGAGGAAAAAACGGTTGAAAATGGTGATGGGAAAAATGTAACAGTGGTGAAAACTCCTATTATTGTTACAGAGAATGGGACAAGCAAACCAATAATTTTAATGGAGGTCTTGCCTGAAATTTGTGGAGTTATTATAGTTGCTTCGGGTGCGGAAGATACATTTGTAAGACTTAATATTTTAAAAGCGGTTGAAGCAATAATTAAAATTCCCAGCGAAAATATACAAGTTTTTGCGGGTAAATAAAAAAGGGGTGGAATATGAGTAAAAAGAAAAAAATTATTATTTTAAGTGTTATGATGTGCTTGCTTATTGTTACTGGGGTTTTAAATATTGTTTTAAACAATAACTTAACAAGTTCGCCAGCGTCAACAACAGTTACAACTGGAAATTTCTTTGTAACTTACAGGGCGGATAGACAAACTACTAGGGACCAAGAACTTTTATATTATGATGCAATACTTAAAAGTGAAACTGTAAGCGCAGACGCTAAAAATCTTGCTGAAAGCAAAAAATTAAGTTTAATAACATCTATGGAAACTGAACTTGTAACAGAAGGATTAATTAAAGCACAGGGCTTTGAAGATTGTGTAGTAACAAGTTCTGCTAGTTGTGTAAATGTTATTGTTAAATCGGGGGAATTGACAAGTAGCGAAGTAAAAAAAATTGTGGCAATTGTAAAAGAACAAACTGGTGCAAAAATTGATAACATAAAAATTATTCCTGTCGAATAATGTCTAAAAATAAAAGAGTGGAGTTTTCCACTTTTTTTATATTGACAAAAATTTTAATTGTGATATAATAAAAATAGGGAGTTTATGTTATGAAAATAGATTTTAATTCTAATAACTTTGGAAATAAACTTAATAAAAGCGAGAAAATTGACCTAATCAAAAAGGTGTATGCGCAAGAAGAGTATGTTATAAAATCGTTAGAGAAAAATGATTATTGCTTAAACGATGGTGCAAATTTAACACTAGGTTTTTGCACTATGGGCGGTGGCCACAGACAATTTACATATAGTTTTTTTGATAATGGAATAAAAATTGTTGACAATCATAATTCAAAAGAACTTGCTGGTCTTATGGGGGAAGATTTCCAAAAAAGATATATAAAAGAAATGCTTTCTAAATTTGGTGAAGAATTTGCGATTTCGTTTGTCAATATTTTGTCTTTACAAAAACAAAAGTTACAAGAAGAGTTTGAAGAAAAGAGAAAATCAATTTCTGACCAACTTGATTTTTTGAAATAAATTTGTAAATTTTAAAAGCAGGCATTTTGTTTGCTTTTTTAATTGACAACGGACTATATTTTTTATTATAATTTAATGTATTTTATTATATAATAATTTAAGGGGACAAAAATGAACTATCAAATTGGCGAAGATTCAAGCAATTTAAACAAAGGTAAAGTAAATTGTAATAAGGAAGTCTTGCTTTCAATAATCAGTTTGGCGGCAAAAGAAATTTCTGGGGTACAAAGTTTGTGCTCAAATTTTTATAGTGGGTTAAAAAGAATTTTTTCAAGCAATGTGACTGATGGTGTTAAAGTGACTTATGAAAATAATGGCATAACTGTTGATATTTATCTAAATATTTACTATGGTTATAGTGTTACAGATGTTGCTCACAGAGTGCAGGAAAATGTAAAAAACGGAATTTCGTCTATGATAGATATTAAAGTAAACAATATTAATGTTCATGTTATGAATGTTGATTTTGGGGTGGAAACAGATGAGTAGAATTGCGGCACGAGAAAATTTAATGCAAATGGTTTTTGCGTATAATTTTGAAAAAGAATTTGAAACCGAAGAAGATTTTTTTGAAAATAAAAACTTAACAGATGAAGATGTTGAGTATATAAAATCTAATTTTGATGGAATTAAATCTCATTATGATGAGATTTTGGAAATAATAAAACAAAACCTTGTAAACTATAAATTAGAGCGTATTTGTAAAACTGATTTGGCAATTTTGGTGGCTTCTATTTATCAATTAAAATATTTGAATGAGCCTGTAAAAATTGTTGTAAATGAAGCGGTGGATATGAGTAAAAAATATTCGCTTGACAACAGTTATAAGTTTGTAAATGGTTTGCTTGCAAAGGTGGTAAATGCAGTTTAATAATTTAAGTGTAACCGAGTTTAATAATATTGTTAAAAACATTTTTGATAGCGAAGAAATGCTTTTTAATTGTATGGTAGTGGGTGAGGTTTCAAGTTTTAAGATAACTGGCGGAATTGCTTATTTTACTATTAAAGACGATTTTGCTTGCTTAAATTGCGTTTGGTTTTCGCCTAATGAAAATTTAAAAATTGGTGATAAAGTTAAAGTTGTTGGCCGTCCAAATTTTTATGTTAAAGGCGGAAAGCTAAATTTTAATGTGGTTTATGTTACAAGTTTTGGAGAAGGAGATATTTATAAAAGATTTCTTTTGCTTAAAGAAAAACTTGCCAAAGAAGGTTATTTTATAAATAAAAAAGAATTGCCAACAAGTGTTAAAAGTATAGGTGTGGTAACTTCAAGCAAGGGTGCGGTCATTAAAGATATAATTTCGGTTGTAAAAAGGCGAAATCCTACTGTTGATATTTATATTTTTCCGTCAAAAGTTCAAGGGGCTGGTGCGGACAAAGAAATATGCAAAGGTATAAATTTTTTTAATGATTCTAATGTAGATGTGATAATTGTTGCTCGTGGCGGTGGTAGCAGTGAAGACCTTGATGCTTTTAACTCTGAACTTGTGGCAAAGGCTTGTTTTGTGTGTGAAAAACCTATTATTTCGGCTGTTGGACATGAAACCGATTATACGCTTATAGATTTGGTGGCAGATGTTAGGGCGGCAACTCCATCTGTTGCGGCAGAAATTGCGGTTAAAGAAAGTAAAAATTATTTAACTTTATTGAAGTTGGATTGTGATAGGCTTAATGCGGCAGTTTTGCGTAAACTTGAAATTGTTAAACAGAAACTGGATTATTCGATAAAAACAGAAAATGCTTTAAAAGTTAAACTTGAAAATGTTAAAAATCAATTTTACCAAATTTTTAATAATTTAAAGTATGTTGTTCAAAGAAAAAGTGATTTGGTGAATTTAAAGATTAAAGAAGTTAAGCATAATTGTGAAATGCAAAATCCTAAATTGTTTTTAGAAAAGGGCTATGCTTTTGTGGAAAACGAAAATGGGAAAGTTGAAACTGTTAAAGATTTAAAAATTGATGATAAAGTGAAAATTTATTTAAGTGGTGGATTTGCCACTGCTAAAATAGAAGGAGTTGTAAATGACGATTGAAGAAAAATTGGGAAAAATAGATGAGATTATAAAAGATATAGAAAATTCAAACACAGGGCTTGAAGAGAGTGTTGAAAAATATTCCGAAGCGTATAATCTTGTAAAAGAAGCGTTTGAAGAGTATAAAAAGTGTGGGAATAAAATAGTTGAAATTACAGAAAACTTGTCTATGCTTAAATTTGATGAAGAGAAATAATCTAAAATCTACTTGCATAAAATAGTTATATGTGATATAATTATATCTATTAGAGAAACTGTATCCTAGTCGCAAAAACTTTAATGAAAACGAATAATGGCGTTTAAGGGCATATCGATGAAGTTT
>DLSG01000099.1:0-22524 GCA_002501285.1 Christensenella sp. UBA7868
TTTCTCTATCAAAGAAAAATATTTTTAAAATGCTAAAGCGTTGAAATAAATTGGAATTACTTATTTAAGGTGTGGAGTTTACAAACCACGAACCTCGCCATATGGTTTTCAAGTGCTAAAAGATGAAGGGTTGACTATTGCAAAAAAGTTAAGAAAGAATTAAACATGAAAATAGTAGCCGAACTATTCAATATGCATGATGTAAGTTGGCAGTCGCAACATGTATAATTATGATTTCTTACCTTTACTTGGAAGAAAATGTAATAAGCCAATATTGCTAAAAAGAGGATTTTCAGCGACAATATATGAATGGTTAAATGCTGCCGAATATATAACTTTAAATGGCAATAATCAAATCATTTTATGTGAAAGAGGCATAAGATCGTTTGACAATACAACTAGAAATGTGCTAGACTTACAATCAGTAGTAGTGGTAAAAAGTTTATGTGGGTTGCCAGTCATTGTTGACCATTCCCATTCTGGAGAAATGAGAGAACTGGTAAAACCTATGAGTTTAGCATCAATCCCTTGTGGAGTAGATGGATTGATTATTTAAGCTCACTTAGTTCCAGAAAATAGTTTATCTGATTTTAAACAAACAATTAATATATTTGAACTACAACAAATATTAAATAGTATAAAGGAGTACAAAATGTCAATACGTGAAAGAAGAGACTTGTATGACCGAAACAGCAATTTGACTGGTAAAACCTACTTAAAAGGAGATCCTATCCCTGAAGGATACTATCCTATGGTTGTAATGATTGCAATTCAGAATTCCGAAGGTAAATTTTTAATGCAAAAAAGAGTTCCTAGAAAAGGTGGCGACTGGGGTGTAACAGGTGGACACCCTAAATCTGGAGAAACAACTGACCAAGGAATAATAACAGAAGTAATGGAAGAACTTGGAGTGGATATATCAAATCAAAAACTAGAAACTTTTTGCTCTGGTTGTGATGGAAAAGACTGTTATAAAATGTATTACACTAAGTTAGATTTAGATATTGAACAACTTCATATTCAAGAAGATGAATTGACAGAAGTAAAATGGTTTTCCATGAATGAATTGCAAGAAATGGTAAATAATAAGGAGTTAAATCAAGATCAAGTTGACTTTTTTGTAAAATGCACGAATTATTTAAATAACAAAAAATAAAATTTATTATAATTTTGCATGTAATTTTTAACAATATAATATGGGCTACTTTGTTAGTCCATTTTTTATTATTAAATGTATAAATTAGCTGTCAGCTCCATAAAAAAATCTCAAAAAATTGAGATTTTTTTTACAATTTTAAGACTTGCTAAAATTTTTATATAAAAAATATTTTGACAAAACCTAAAATAAGAGTATAATATTTAAAAATGCAGGTATAGTTTAGTGGTAGAACTAGTGCTTCCCAAGCATTCAGTGCGGGTTCGATTCCCGCTACTTGCTCCAAGCCAACAAAAAGAAAAGTCTTATTGGCTTTTCTTTTGTTTACATTAAAATTGAACCTTGCGGTTCAGTGATATTACTGCGTAATGATATTGTTTTGCAATGATTTTTTTGCTGACGCAAAAGTGAATGTTTAATTTTATATCATTATAAACCAAGTGAATATTATCGTTAAGCAGGGGCAATTCGTAGATTGCGGATCGCTTTATGTAAAACTGCAAAGGAGAACAATAGATGAACGAGATAGGAACGATTAGGCTAGAAACTGAAAGGCTTCTTTTAAGAAGATTTGAAAAAGGTGATGCAAAAGAAATATTTGAAGGATTTGTAAATCAAAAGGAATTTCTTTATTACACAAATAAAAAGTCTGTGAGTTTAGTAGAAGAAAAAGCATCACTTGAAAATATTGAAGAAAATATCAGAATAACAACTATTACAACTGGTTAATTACTCTTAAAAACACAAAACAAATTATAGGTGCTGTAAACTTCAATGTTAATTTAAAGAATGATAGTGTTATGTTTAATTATGCAATAGATAATCGATTTACAAAAAAAGGATATATGACAGAAGCCTTAATGTGTGTAAAAAATTTTGCCTTTAGTGAAATGAAAGTAAATCGTTTTGAAGGTGGTTGTGTGGTAAAAAATATTGCTTCAAAGCGTGTTATGGAAAAATGTGGACTTAAACAAGAAGGTGTTTTAAAAAGTTATGTGAAACTTTCTGATGGCTATCACGATATGATTATGTTTGCAGAAATAAATAATAAATTTTGACTTTATATAAAAAAACGCAGTCATATTTGTCTGCGTTTTTTAGTGTAAATCAATTTTTGTATTCAAAATATTCTATAATATTATAATTGAAATCTAAAATATTTCAAATGAAAATTTTATAATTTGTTATGAAAAATCTTTGTGAGGTTGTTTTTTTGTTTAAAAAGAATATCAGGTTTGAAACTTATGTGCTATAATTGTTTAAAAATATGTATTAAAAAAAATATTTTATTAAAAAATAGGAGAAATAAAATGAAATTTATCATATTGCTTCGGGGAATAAATATAAGCGGGAAAAACAAAATTTCGATGCCAAAACTTAAAAAGGTTTTGGAAGATAACGGGTTTAAAAATGTAATAACTTATATTAATAGTGGGAATATTGTTCTTGAAAGTGATATTGAAAGTAAAAAACTATTGAAGGAAAAAATTTTTGAAATAATAAAAGAAGAATTTGAACTTGAAATCCCAATTTTTATAACAACAGAAGCGGAATTAGTAGATGTATTAAATAACAGCCCTGATTGGTGGGATAAGGGCGATAAAAACATTTATGACAATTTAATTTTTATTATTCCACCCGCAAAATTTGATGAGATTTATACGACTATTGGGTTGCCAAGCGAAAACATCGATAATATCAAAGAATATAAAAACTTTATTTTTTGGTCTTTTGATTTAAAAAATTATAGAAAGTCGAATTGGTGGATAAAAACAGCAAGCACTAATGTTAAAGATAAAATTACAATTAGAACCGCAAGCACTATAAAAAAAGTGATTGATTTATGCAAAAAAGAAGTGGATTAATTTAATAATAAATTTTTAAATTAATATAAATATTTTGTCCATTTAATATATTATGATATAATCTAAAAAACAAAATTGATTTTAACAAATTTAGGAGTAAATATGGAAAGGAAAAAATTTAAACGTGGCACAATAAATGGTGGAATTATAAGAATTATTGTTTCTGTTATAGCAATGGTTATAGCAGGAATTGTTTTTTCGTCTGCAATAAAGTCATGGGATCCTGAAAATATTGGTGGGGGCATTTTTATGTGCTTGATAGCATCAATAATGCTAATTGCAAGTATATTTTTTATTGTTGATGGCATAAAAATGATTATTGACGGAAAGAAATCTTTAGAAGTTGTGAAAAAAGGTCATTCTGCAAATGGAAGAATAATTGATTTGTCTGAAACCGAAGTTACAGAAAATAATAATGGTTGTGTGTCTCATTATATTATTTACAATTTAAAATTTGAATATACTGATGATAATGGAAACTTATGTGAGAGCAGTGAACAGGTAAGTCAAAAAGTTTACTCATTATTACAAGAAAAATCTCTTGTACCAATTTTAATATATAAAGAAAGGGCAGTTTTTGATAGAAAAAAATTTGAAAATGAAGCTGCCTTTAATAAATAAAATAATAATTTAGTTATAAAGTAAATTAATGAAAAATTTTTATTATACGATTTTTAACTAGATAAATTGAGTTTTTCAATTATAATATTAATAAAACAGCCTACTAGAATTTTAATTCTTGTGGCTGTTTTTTTGCGAAAAAATTAATACAATAATTAAAGTGCTGTGCTATAATAATAAATATTAATTCGGAGGTGTGAAAAATGAGAACAATTACAGTGAAAGGTATGGGAAAAATTTCAGTTAAACCAAATTTAATTGTAGTGTCGTTTAGAGTTGAATCAAAGGATAAAGATTATGATAAAACATTAGAACTTGGTTCGCAAAAAATTGATTTACTTAATAAATCGCTTGAAAAAATTGGATTTGAAAAAAATGATATAAAAACAACAAATTTTGATGTGCAAGCCAACTATGAAAGCGTAAAAGACGAAAATGGTAGATATAGAAATGTCTTTAAAGAATATTGTTTAAATCATAATTTGAAAGTAGAATTTGATTTTGATATGAAAAGGCTTGGTGAAGTTTTACATTCAATTACACAAAGTGGTACGAAACCTGAATTTTCAATTTCGTTTACCGTTAAAGATCCAAGCGAAATAAAACAAAAACTTTTGGAAGAAGCAGCAAAAGAAGCAAAAGAAACAGCAAAAGTTTTATGCCGTCAAACAGGAGTGAAACTTGGAGATCTTGTTTCTATTGACTATAATTGGGACGAAATAAATGTTTTTTCACCAACTTTGTATAAAATGGAAAGTAGGAGTATGGTTGGAGCAAAGGTGTGCAATGATATTCAGCCAGAAAACATTAATTTAAGTGATAATGCAACTTTTGTGTGGGAAATTTTATAAATTTTGTAAACATTAGCAAAAAATTGATAAATTCATAGTTTAAAAATTTTATATAAAGGCTTAAAATGTGCTGAAATCAAGTTTTAAGTTTTATAGCAGTATATTTTGCAAAACGATATTTTTAAATTATTAAAGGAGAAATTTTTCTATGAAAAATAATAAATCTTCACTTATTCTTTGGATAATTTTGATGGTGGTTAGTTCGGTTGTTTTTACACTACTAATTTTATTGGGAATAGATTTAGGAAATGATGATTTAGTTGTATATTCGGCGTTAATTGCAATTATTTTAGTGCCTGTGTTTATTTGGAAGATAATTTCATCAATTTTAAAAAAATCGGATAAAAAATCTAATAACTATCAAGATTTTAATAGAGAGAATGAAAAAAATCTTATCAAGCAATATAATTCAATGAATATAGACGAAGTTAAAGAAACTGGATATGTTTCGTTTTTAAATAGTAAATTAAAATTTTCGGCGGAAGGAAAGTTCGGTTATATAAAAGATTTTAAAGGTAAACATGGCTATCATTTAGCGTTTAGTATAGATGGGACAAAACTTGTAGGAAAACCAAAAGATTATGAAGATGAAATTGGCTTTGAAGATGTTCTGTTTAATATTGAGATAGGATATTTTGAAGGGGTTTTATTGTCAGATTTTGAAAATGATAATGGCATTATTGTAAAAGATATTAATAATTTGGAAGGCAAAAAAATCAAAATAAAACAAGATGCTGGATATATGGCAACTATTAGAGAAGCAGAATTTGACGACATAGACTATGGAGAAATTACATTCTTAAAATGGAATGACGAAGAGAAAATTATACAATTTAAGTTGCTTGTAAGCGTGGGGCTAAATGATATAGTTTTTGGAACTGTTAATTTACAAAATGATACTAATAATTAAGTGTAGGACTTTTTAGTTAAGTGTTAAGCCAACATTTAGAACTAATTTCAATTAAACTTGTGGTTAAAAGTTTATTAAATTTTACAAAGGACAAATTATGATAGTTAAAGAAATTAAAGTTAAAGATTATGTTACAAAATCGAAAATCGGCGATTATGCAATAAACCCGTATATTGGTTGCCCACATAAATGCATGTATTGTTATGCTAGTTTTATGAAAAAATTTACTAATCATAGTGAAAAGTGGGGAGAATTTGTTGATGTTAAATTAAGTGACAAAAAAATCGACCCTAAAATGATAACTCATAAAAATGTTTTTATGAGTAGTAGCACAGATTGTTATAATCCATTAGAAGAAAAATATAAAATTACTAGAAAAATATTACAGCAACTTGTAAATATAGATTGTTACTTGCAAATAACCACAAAAAGTAAGTTAATTTTAAGGGATTTAGACTTATTAAAACAAATGAAACATTTGTCGGTTGCGATAAGCGTAAACACTCTTGACGAAAATTTTAAAAATGATATGGATAGAGCAGATTCAATTGATGAAAGACTTAAAGTGCTAAAAATATTGCATGAAAACGGAATTCACACAATTCTATTTATGTCACCAATTTTTATTGGAATAACAAACTGGAAAGAAATAATAGAAAAAACCAAAGATTTCGTTTCAGAGTATTGGTTCGAATTTTTAAATCTTCGTGGAAGTTTTAAATTTGATGTTTTAAACTATATTAAATTAAATTACTCAAATCTATATCCAATTTATGAAGAAATCTATTTAAACGGTTTAAACACAAAATTAGATGATTTAGGAAAAGAAATTTTAGAGTACTGTAAAATTAATGATATTAATTTCATGAATTACTTTCATCATGGAGATGTAATGGAAAGCAGTAAAAATAGAAAATTAGGTTATAATTTTAAACAACTTTCAGTTTTTGATTGATGAATTATTATTTTTAAAATAAAAATAGTTTATGAATAATAATTTAATTAAAAGATTAATTGTTTGATTTGAAATTTAATGATATAATAATTTTATAAAGGAGATTATTTATGAAAAATTTAATTGTTTACTTTTCATGGTCGGGGAATACTGAAAAACTGGTGACAGAATTAAACAAGGAATTTAACTATGAAATTTTAAGAGTTGAAAGAAAAATACCATATTCTGATGATTATAATACTTGCGCTTATGTTGAAGCAAAAGGTGAGTGGCAAAATAAAATTTATCCTGAAATTAAAAATTTGAATGTTGATTATTCAAAATATGAAAATATTTTGCTGTTTTTCCCAATATGGTGGTATAGATTTCCTATGCCTATTGCAAGTTTTGTTAAAGATTTAAAAGGGTTTAAAGGAAATGTGTATGTTTTTGCAAATAGTTACACTAACGACCCTTTATATATGCAAAATTCTATGAAAGAATTAAAAGAACTTGATAAAAATTTAATTTTTAAAGAAGGTCTGTTTAATAAAAGCGTAAAGGCTCATATTGAATTTATTAAAAAAATTTAATAAAAATTATAATTTATTTTAATTTCTTAAATAAAAATAAAAAAATATTGTTGTAAAATCAACAATATTTTTATTTAGAACAAAAGTTCTTTACAAAACGATTTGAATTATCTTTTTTATCTGTATTTAAGATTTTAAATTAATTTTTATAAATAATCTTTTTATTTAATTTTGAGTTTTATTATAAATTTAAGCAATTTGTATAATTGTTAGCATTGCGCTGGGAGCTCCAGAATTTGTTATCGTTCGTGTTTGAGCAACTTTTGGAACCAAAGTTACAATATCATTTCTTTCTAAAACTTTAACAAAAGTAGCACTTGTGTTTGTGTTTGCAGTTAATGGCCTAGTTGAACCTTCTAACAATTTGTTATTTACATAAATGCCTACGCAATCTCCTGTTGTAGCGTTAGTGCTATTATTCACTGAAAAACTAATAATATAAGTTCCATTAGACGGGGTAAAAATTCCACTATCGTTTACATTCATTCCGTTTACAGTCATTGTTTTTGGCATATTTAAGGGCATTTCATTGGTGGCTTCTTGTTCTTGGTCATTATAAATTGTTGCATTTAGGTTTAATGTAATGCCTGGAGGTCCTGCTGGACCTGCAGGGCCTTCTTCACCTTTTGGACCTTGTAAACCCGTTTCGCCTTTTTCACCTTGTGGACCTCTTTCGCCAGTAAGTCCACGTGGGATATAAAATGTTAGGTGATGAATTAAACCGTCTTTATCGTCTTGCACAGCGGCTTCTTGGTCTGAGTTCACTGTTTCTGTTGCGTCAATGGTAATAATTTCGCTTCGCCCTATTTCGCCAGGTCTGCCCATTGGTCCCGTTTCGCCTTTTTCGCCACGAGGAAGATAAAAGTCAAAATAATGTACGCCTTCTTCAATTCGGTCTAGCACATTCGCTGCCTCGGTTGGCGGAAGAGTTGCTACTACGCCAGCCAAAATAGGCTCGGCTTTTCCGTCAAAACCTTTTGGAATAAAAAAGTCTAGGTAGGTTGTATTGCCTTCATGATAGGAAGTAACTTCGGCTTCATTCCCAGCTTCAATTGTTTGGGTGCTTCTTATTTCAACGCTTTCAGCACTTGGGCCAGTAGCACCCGTAGCCCCAGTAGCCCCAGTGACGCCAGTTGCACCTTGTGGACCAGTAGGACCCGTTGCGCCAGTAGCACCTTTTACCCCTCTTGGACCATTAATAATTTTGGTGGGCTGAGGTTTTAAACATTTTGGTTTACAACAATTTATAAAAGTTGGTTTCTTTTTCATAAATTCTCCTATTGCTTATTCTTATTGAATATTTTTCTTTAATTTTTTATATTCGTTTTTGTAAATTTTTGTGAATTAAATAATATTTGTAAAAATGGTTTTAAATAAAAATAAAAAAACTATTGAAAATTAATTTTCTATGTGCTAAAATTAAACATATTGAATAGGAGAGTGTTATGATGGATTATTGTTCAATTAATGAAAGCAAACTTTCATACAAACATTTGTTTGAAGATTTATTTAATGAATTAGAAAAGTTTGATATGATTTCTTTTGGTTTGGCAAAAGGACTAGAAGAAGAACTAAACAAAAAATTAGTTAGAATTACAAACGAAATTTTTGATGAATCGAAAGATTATCGAGATATGGAAAAACAAAGAAAACTTGATGAAAATTATGAAAAATATGCAACAACTTATTTTGTTCTTCGTTGTAAAAATGCTTGTTTAAAAGCGGCAGGAATTGAAGATAATGAAATAGTAACCGCCGTTAAATTGAAAGAAATTTTTGAAAAAACTAATTTTGAAGAAATTTATAAAAATTTTGATAAAGTAGGCTATCAGCATTATTTGAATAATAAAAAAGAAGAATTAACTAAATAAATTGTTAAGTTCATTAATTGAATTAAGTAAAATTTAGTTTAGTTTAGTTTAGTTTAGTTTAGTTTAGTTTAGTAAAGCCCGTTTTCAAACGGGTTTTTTAATAAATAAAAAAAGGTTTCTTTCATAAACTAATTTTATGAGAGAAATTTTTTTGTGCGATTTAAACAATTTTTACGCAAGTTGTGAAGTTGCTCGTGACGAAAGTTTAAAAGGTTATCCTGTGGCGGTAAGCGGAAGCGTGGAAGATAGAAAAGGCGTGGTTATTGCATGTAATTATCAGGCAAAAGATTTTGGCGTTAGGGTGGGGGATTTGGTTTTTGAAGCAATTCAAAAATGTCCCAAACTTAAAATAAAAGAATGTAACTTTGCTTTATACAATTATTATTCAAAAAAAGTAAGAGAAATTTATTTAAAATATACCGACCGAGTAGAACCTTTTTCTATTGATGAATGTTATTTAGATGTAACTAATTCTAAAATTTTTGGAACAAGTTTTGAAATTGCAAGCGCTATTAAAGAAGAAGTTAAAAACACTTTAAATTTAACGCTTTCAATTGGAATAAGTTATAATAAAACATTTGCAAAAATTGCAAGTGAATTTAAAAAACCAGATGCGATCAGTGTTGTTACAAAAGATGATTTTAAACAAAAAATTTGGACACTTGACATTTCTAAAATGATTGGTGTGGGCAAAAGGCTTGAAGATAGACTTAAAAGGCATTCAATTAATACTATTGGCGACTTGGCTAAAATAAACGAAAAATTTATTTCTAAACTTTTGGGTAAAGTGGGAAGAGATTTAAAACAATATGCTTTGGGACTTGATGAAAGAGAAGTTGAATTGTACTCTAATTATGTTAAACCGAAAAGTGTAGGCAACAGCACAACTTTTTATAAAGATTTGTGTGAAGAACAAGATTTAGAACTTGCTTTTTTGGTGATTAGTGAAAGTATTGTTTNNTGATAAGTTATGGGTTAAATAGTGCAAAAACTTTAAAAGTTTATGCAAAATATAAAGATTTGACAAAATTTTCAAAACAAGTAACTTTTCCTTATCCCACAAGAAGTTCTAAAAATATAACAAAAACCGCTTTGAACACCTTTTACAAATTTTTTCCGCAATATCCTGTTAGAAATTTAGGACTAAAAGTTTCAAATTTTGATAATGGCTTTGCTCTGTCAAATTTTTTTGAAACAAAAGGCGAAAAAAAAGATGTTGATAAAAAGATTTTTGAAATTAATAAAAAATTTAACAAAAAGGTTTTATTTAAAGCAAATAATTTGTTAAACAAAAAAATTGCAGAAAGTTTTGATAGGGAAATGCTTAAAAAGAAAGATGACGAAAATTAATTTTTATTGTTTTGTTTAATTTATCTAAAATATTATTTATTAATCATTAGTTTATTATTAATTGGTTTTTAATATTATAAAAAAAGAGCCAAAGGCTCTATTTTCCCAAAAATTTGTGGGTTAAATTCAAAAATGTGCGTAGTGGCAACATTTTGTAAGCAAAGTAGAAAAATTTATATTTAAAACCAACAATTTTCATAGGTTTTGGGTTTTTCTTATAACTTTCTTTAACAATAATTTTTGCGACATATTCTGTTGGCATTCTTTTTTCTTCGGTGTGAGTTAAAGTTTCAGCGGCGGAAGAAATTGTTGCGCCGTAACGCTCGTTAGTGCTTAAATTTCTAATTCTGTTTTTGTTAAAATTGCTTTTTGTCTGTCCTGGGCAGATTGTTATAACTTTTATATTACTCTTTTTAAGTTCCATATATTCTGTAAAACTTAAACTTGAAAGTGCGGCTTTGCTTGCACAATAAAAGCCCCTGTAACTAATTGGGAAAAGTGCACAAACCGAACTGATATTTACAACTCTTGAACCGCTTTTCATAAGTGGAAGAGCGTATTTATAGCATAAAAACGCACCCATAAAGTTTACATTCATAATGTTTTCTACGGTTGCTGAATTTTCAAGTTCAACGGCTCCACTAATTCCAAACCCAGCGTTGTTAATTAAAATATCAATAGTTTTATATTTTTCTTGAATTTGCCTAAAACAAGAGATAATCATCTCTTCTTTTGTTACATCACATTCATAAAAATTTTCAAGTTTTGCATCGTTAGTGCGGGCTAGACAAATTGGCGTGTCACCCTTTTCTTTATACATATTATATAGGCATAATCCAATCCCGCTTGAAGCACCTGTTATTACTACAATTTTGTTCATTTTTTATTTCTCCACTATTTTGTATTTTATTTTAACATATTTTTAATTTTTTTAAAAACATTTTTAAAATTTAAAAAAAAGTTTTATTATAAATATATGAATTGTAAATGTTGTCCAAGAAATTGTAATGTAGATAGAAGCAAAAAATGTGGTTTTTGTGGAGTAAATGGGCTTAAAATTCAAAAAGCTATGGTCCACTGGTTTGAAGAACCTTGTTTGATTGGATCTTATGGCAGTGGTGCTATATTTTTTAGTGGTTGTAACTTAAAATGTTTATATTGTCAAAATTATCAAATAAGTTCGCAAAATTTTGGTGAAAATATAACTACGCAAGATTTAGTTAAAATAATAAAAAAACTTGAAAGCAAGGGAGTTTGTAACATAAATTTTGTAACTCCAACTCACTTTACTTATCAAATTATAGAGGCTCTTGACGAGTATAAACCAAAAGTTCCAGTGGTGTGGAACACAAGTGGATATGAAAAGCCCGAAATTATAGAAAAATTAAAAAATTATGTTGACATCTTTTTGTTTGATGTTAAATATTTTTCTCATGATTTGTCAAAAGAATATTCGGGCGCAGAAAATTATTTTGATTTTGCGCTAGAGAGTTTAAAAAAAGCAAGAGAGATTATTCCTTTTGATGAATTTGAAAACGGAATTATGAAAAAAGGTATTATAGTTAGGCATTTAGTTTTGCCTTCGGCAAGTTCAGATTCGGTTAGAATTTTAGACGAAATTTATAAGACACTTGGGAATAAAACTGTTGTTAGTTTATTAAATCAATACACTCCGTTTTATAAAGCGAAAGATCATAAAATTTTAAAAAATAAAGTTAAAGACATTGAATATAAACGAGTTGTAAGCCACGCAATAAAACTTGGGTTTGAAAATGCTTATGTGCAAGAAAAATCTTCGCAAAGTGAAGAGTTTACTCCAGATTTTGACGAAAAGTTTGATTTGAATAAATTTTTGAATGAATAAAATTTCGTGTTTATTGATTAGAATGAAAATTGNNTAATTAAAACTTTTATAAAATATTTATAATAAATTTGGTTTATTTTAGGGGGCAATATGAAAAAGGTTGAAAAATTAGAAAATTATTTTAACGGAACCTTTTTTGGCGAAACAAAAAACGGCGTTCCAAACGGCTATGGAAAATTGATTACTGATGATTACACTTATGAGGGTGAATGGGAAAACGGACAAATTTGTGGAAAAGGTGTAATGATAAATAATAAAGGCAAAAAATGGGAAGGCTTATGGGAAGATAATCATATTTATAAAGGAAAATATACAGGCATAGACGGGGCTACTTTTGAAGGCTCTTGGGCTTATAAAGATGGAGTTTACGTTAAAGAAGGCTATGGGAAATTGGTAAAATTTTCTGGGGGAATGTTTGAGGGAATGTTTAAAAACGACAAACTTAACGGCAAGGGGGTTTGGAAATATTTAAATAATAGTTACAAAGGCGAATTTAAAGATGGCGAATTTAATGGCAAAGGTGTGTATATACGTTGTAATGGAGAACGCTTTGAAGGCAATTTTAAAGATGGCGTGTTGAATGGCTATGGAAAAATGTTTAAAAATAATGGAGAATATACGGAAGGCGAATGGGAAAACGATTGTTTTATGCGAGGTAAAAAGGTTACTTGCTCGGGTATGACGTGTGAAGTGAATTATCAAAATGGAAAATTAGATGGAAAAAGGACTGTGAAGTTGTTTGGACGATTTGAAGATGAAAACTTTAAAAATGGAATAGAAACCAGTAGTGTTTTATATAATTCATTTGGTGATGTTTTCAAAAAGCAATTTGTAAATGGAAAAGAAATTAGTAGTGAGTTAGTTAAGTCTAATTATTTTTATTTTGGAAAACCTTTTGTAAATTTGAATAAATGTAAAGAACTATCGTATGGCGACTGCTATTACAAGGGAGAATTTAAAGGCGAGTATCGTGATGGTTATGGAGAATATTGGAAGCCAGATGAGTTCTATTTTTGGGGCTACTGGAAGCATGGAAAGAAAAATGGACCAGGGTATCTACAATATTCTAATGGTGAATGGTATGACGGAAATTTTAAAGACGATTTTAAACACGGAAAAGGATGTTTAAAAGATAAAAGTGGAAATGAATTTGCGGGTGATTTTGTTAATAATAAATTAACAGGTATGGGAAGATGTATTTACGCTGGTGGAAATAGATATTATGGACAAGTGTTAAATTTTAAGCCCGAAGGTCTTGGTGAAATGTACTATTATAATAAAAAAGACGAGTTCATAGGTCATTATTATGGTAACTGGACAAACGGACTTAAAAATGGGTATGGATATTATTTCGAAAATGGTTATGAATATAAAGGCGAATGGAAGAATGGCGTGCAAGACGGAAAATGTCAAGCATATTTTAAAGACGGCTCTTTCTTTGATGGAATCATGAAAAATGGATATATGTCTAGCGGAAAAATTTATTACGCAAACAACACAAGTTTTGAGGGCGAGTTTGATAAAGGCATAAGAGTTAAAGGAAAACAAATATATGCAAACGGAAATGTTTATGAGGGTGAATTTTCGCGTGAAACATTTAACGGCTATGGGAAATTAACTACTAAAGAATATGTGTATGAAGGTCAGTTCTCTGGGGGCGAATTCCAAGGCAAGGGACAAATTGCTTATTTTGATGGAAGAAAGCCTTATAAAGGCGAATTTATACATGGTAAAAGAGCCGATGAAGAAGCAAAAAAGACTTACGAATTTGACGAGTTTGATATTTAAAAAAATAAAATAAAGGAAATTCGAAGAGAAATAAAAAATTAAATTTATATATAAAAACAAAAATAAAAATTATATTTTGAAATTCTATATTATAGATTTCTATCTTTATATTTTAATTATATTTTAATCTAGAAATAGTTTTTTATATTTAATGTTTTAGTTTATAAGAAAAATCTTTATCAACATAAAAATTATTGGTTTTTGGTTGACAAAGATTTTTTTATGCGTTAATATAATTATATGATTAAACAAAACTACTATTATTACTATAATTTTTAATTCTAGCGAGTGGTAGAAGTTTTTTTGTTTTTTTTAAAGCCTTCTATCATGAAGGTTTTTTTAAAAATTATTAAAATTAATGAAATTAAATTTAAAATAAAAAATTTTAACCAATTAATTAAAAAATAAAGTAAGGTTTGTTAAAGGAGTTTTTATGGATAAGAAAGATTTATTTAAAGTTCTTCAAGAAAGGGGATACATTTATCAAGCAACAAATTTAGAAGAAATTGAAAAGATGTTAACGCAAGATACTCTTACTGCGTATGTGGGGATTGATCCAACGGCAGATAGTTTGCATATAGGGCATTGCTTCCCATTAATCATTGCAAGATATTTGCAAGAAGCAGGTCATAAAATTTTTGTTGTTTTGGGTGGTGCTACTGCTAAAATTGGCGACCCAAGCGGAAAATCTACAATGAGAAAAATGGTCACTGACGAATTTGTAAACAATAACTATGAAGCAATAAGAAAAATTATCGGAAGGTTTGTTGATTTAGAAGGCGAAAATAAAGCAACAATTGTGAATAATGCAGAATGGTTTAGGGGTTACGATTATGTAAACTTTATGCGTGATATTGGTGTTCATTTTAATGTTGCGCACATGCTTCAAAGTGACGCTTATCAAAAAAGAATTGCTGACGGCGGATTAACTTTCTTTGAAATGGGCTATATGCTTATGCAAGCTTACGATTTTGCTTATCTTAACAGAACTTATGGTTGCACTCTTGAATTTGGTGGTTCTGACCAATGGGCGAATATTGTAGCGGGCAAAGAACTTACAAGAAAATTAAATTATAAAGAAGGCTCTGTTCAAAAACCACTTGAAGGTTTTACTCATCCACTACTTACAAATTACGAAGGTGTTAAAATGGGAAAAACCGAAAAAGGTGCTTTGTGGGTTGACCCAAACAAAACTTCACCTTTCGAATTTTATCAATATTTTTACAATACAGATGACAGAGATTGTGAAAAACTTATGAAGTTGTTAACAAGATTATCAATGGACGAAATTAAATCTTATTTATCTGGTGATATAAGAACAGCAAAGAAAGTTATGGCTTATGAAATTACAAAACTTGTTCACGGAAAAATTGAGGCAGACAAAGCACTTGAACTTGCAAACAATATTTTTAATAATTCTAACTTTGGAGATATTCAAAGCGTTGAATCAAAAATTGACGGCGAAATTTCAAGCCTAGACTTGATTATGAAAACAAATTTATTTTCTTCTAAAAGCGAAGCACGAAGAATGATTGAGCAAGGTGCTGTTGTGATTGATGATGAAAAAATTTCTGACCCATTTAAAATGCTTGAAAAGAAAGATGAATATATTGTAAGAAAAGGTAAGAAAAATTATATTAAAATTGTAAATAAATAGTTTTATAATTGTTTATATAAAAATAATCTTATAAATTTAAAATATCAAACCAAAATCTCTACTAAATTTGCGTAGAGATTTTTTTATTAAAAAGAGATTATAAACAATTTATTAAATGCTACTTATTTTTTTATTTACAATTTTATTTTTTATAGTTTAATAACTTAAATGTACTTAATTTGTAAAATGATTAAATTTTGGTTTAATATGACTATTGACAACACTTTTGTTGCATGATATAATTTTTATAAATTAAATATTTGGGGTGAAATATGTCAAAATTTTATACTATTAAAAAAATAGAACAGGAAATTGAAGATATTAAAAAAGAGATGGCTCCATATACAGATGTCGCTTATTTTAAGAAATGTGTAGATAATAAAGAAGATTTTGTTTTATATTTTTTAAGGAAAACTGCAAATTTGGGCAAGAAAATAAAACAATCTAGGGAATGTATTAAAAATGGCGATTTTGATGTTTATATACAAGACCCTAAATCGTATGATGAAAAATTAAAAGACTTGTCGTATGAACAAACCGATTTGAGTTCATCTGCAATATTGATATGTGAATATGAAAGAACTTTGAGAGAAGGCAAAGATTCTGATGATTTTTCTTATTACTTGAAAACTCTTCTTAAAATGCCAACTGATGAAAGTGATTTAAAACAAAATGTCAAAAAAGATAACGAAAGCGAATTAAAACAAAATAGTGAAAAAGTTTTAGAAAAAGATAGCGAAAAAGAAAAATCAGCAAAAACAGAAGAAAATTATAATTCAATATATAAATTTAATCCTGATGATATAAACGATAAAACAAAAATTTTTTTTAGAATAAATAATGATTTAATTTTTGAAGGTTCAAATATTAAAAAATTGGCTAATCATTTAAAATATGGAATTATAAACGCTGTAAAAGGCAAAAATAGCAAAGTATTTAAAGAGAAAGCACTTATTATTTGCACAAGCGTTGATAAATTTTTAAGAAAAAGACAAGAAGTTGCGTTAGAAGAATATGATAAAATTTTTACTAAATTAAATAAAGCATTATCTTTGCTTGAGAAATCAAAAGAAGAAACTTTAATAACTTCGTGCAAAGATAACATTGAATATGTAAAAATTTGTTATAATAAAAAACTTTATAAAGAAGCGTATATTGAAAGTGAAAAAGCTTGTGAAATCTATAGAAACAAGGATTATAAAGGTGCTTATGAGTTGTTTAAAAAGGTGCTTGACAAATATACAAAACTTGGTGATGAAGAGCGTATAAAAATTACAACAAAAAATAAAGATTTAAGTTATTATAACTGGCAAACAACAATTGCTGATAATTATGTTAGAAGTGCATTAGATGACATTTCCATTGAAAATTTTGCATCGGCGTTTAGTTCTCTTGGCTCGGCTTTTGATATTTATTCTAAAATTGGGAATAAAAAAGGACTTGATAACTGCACTAAAAAAATTGAATACGCCACACAGAAAAAGCAAGAAATGATAGAAAGAGAAAATCGTCTTGGTGAGCAATATAGAAGAGAAGGAAATAGGTATTACAATAAAGGCGATTATGAAGAGGCAATAAACAGGTATCAATATGCGGCAAAAAAATTCCATAATGCTGAAAATTATTCAAGTGAAAATTCTTGTAAAGAGGATTTAGACGACTGTTATTATGCTCTTGGAAACAAATATTTAAGATGGGCAAACGAATATACCGATGAAGGAAATTTTGATTCAGCAGAAGCGTATTACAAAAAAGCCGAAGATACTTATTGCATGGGTAGCAAAAATAGAGGGCTTAACAACTGTATAGAGCAAAAAGAAAAATCTTTTGTTAAACATGGAAATAAATTATACAACGAAGGTATTGACGAATATAATAATGACCGCTTTAATTCGGCAAGAGAATGTTTTGTTTCTGCAAAATATTATTATAACAAAGGAAATTCTACTTCTGATGTTTATGATTGTAATGATATGATAGATAAAATTGACGATTATGTTAGAGAGTGTGCTCGAATTGATGAAGAAAACAGAAGAATTGATGAATACAACAGAGGCGTAAGCGACTTTAATAATGGCGTTGATATGTGGAATAATGGAAATTATTCTGGTGCAAAATCGGCGTTTACTTCTGCATCTAGTCAAGGGGTTGACGGATATGATTGTAATGAAGCAATTAAAGGTGTTGAAGAAGAAATGGACAGATAAAATTTAAAATTAATAAAATAAAAAAGACTTTTAGATAAAACTAAAAGCCTTTTTTATTACTAAATTAATTTAATTAAAATTGTTTTTATGCATTAATAAAAATATAATCAAATTTTAAAAAATGAAAAATAAAAAGATATGAATTAAATAGCAAAATTTATAACAAAATTTATAATTTCTAAATTTAATTAAAATTTCTTTTGTTTTGATTAATTAACAAATCTAAATTATTTTGATAAAAAATCATTGTTTTTTCAAAGTTTTCTTCAAAATTTGTAGGTTTAAAACCTAGTTTTTTAATTTTGTCGGAATTAATTAAGTATCTTTCGTCGTCCAATTTTCTTTTATCTTCTATTTTTATTTTTTTTGTGCTAATTTTTTTGTTAATGTTTTGTTTAACGAATTTTATAATTTTTTTAATCATTTCAATGTTTTCAAGTTCGGAGCTGGAACAAATGTTATAAATTTCGCCAATTTCCCCTTTTTCTATTATTAAATTTAGTGCTTTAACATTATCTTCAACAAAAAGCCAATTGCGTTTATGATATTTACTTGATTTATATAATGTTATGTTTTGATTTAAAACGCAACTTAAAAATGTTTTTGGAATAAGTTTTTCGGGGTGTTGATAAAATCCAAAGTTATTAGAACTGCGGGTGATAATTGCTGGGAAATTATATTCTTTTATATATTTTTGTGTTACAATTTCGGCAAAATATTTGGTTAAAGAATAAGGAGATGTGGGGTGACAACTGTCTGTTTCAAAAAATTCCACGTCTTTGCTTGATCCATAAACCTCGTCAGTTGAAATTTGTAAAAATAATTTATTTTTTTTATTTTTCCAGTTCTGGTGGGCTATTTCAATTAAGTTTTGCGACCCTAATGTGTTTGTTTTAAAAAATAAGTCAGGGCCTGAAAAACTGTTATCTACATGGCTTTCAGCCGCAAAGTTTACAACTATATCTATTTTATAATTATTAAAAATTTTTGAAACTAATTTTTTATCTAAAATGTCGCCATGAAAAAATTTATAATTTTTTTGATTTGTAAATATATCTTCATTGCTGGCGTATGTTTTTTTATCTAGGTTTATTATAAAATTTTTTTCATTACTGATTATACTTTTAATAAAATTCAATCCAATAAAGCCAAGTCCACCAGTTACTAAATATGTTTTCATATCAAAATTATATGATTAAATTTGGTTTAAAGCAAGCAAAAAAAGATTTTATTTTTAAAAATTGTTGTATTTTTAATTTGTAAAATAAACTTTTATTTTAAGTTGTTTTATTACCAACTTTTATAAATTTAACTTTAAAATTTTGATTTAAAAAATTTTTATTATTTTCGTTTAGAAAATTTTTGACTTAATTTGTCAACAAATTTTTCTATTTCGGCTTGTTTTTTTATGCTTAATATAAACAATATTATTAAAAAAGCATAAATTAAAGCCCAAATTATTAAATAATAACCGCTGTAAGGCAATAGTTTTCCGCTTCCCAAATAGCAAATGCAAAAAATGCCGATAGGACGAGTTATTAAGTTTGTAATAGTAAAAAATCGTAAACTCATGTTTGTAACTCCTGCGGCAATACATAAAATGTCGTCAGGAAACGCGGGGAAAAGCATCATTAAAAAGAAAGCATATTTTCCGTTTGTTAATTTTTTTGTCCATTTGTTAGCGTCATCTTTACCACAAATCCAAATTAAAATTTTTTTACCAAATTTTCTTCCAAGAAAAAACGCAAATAAACTTCCTAAAAAAATTGCAACAAAACTTAAAATTAGGGTAGTTAAAGGCCCAAAAATTAACGCTCCAGCAAGAGTTGATAAAAATGCGGGAATGGGGAGAACTGTTACTTGCAAAAATTGAATAATTACAAATATAATTAAACTGTAATTTCCACCACTTAAAATAAAATTTTTAATGTCTTCAAGACTGTTTAGTTTATCTGTTATTCCTGTAAGTTTTAAAGGAATATAAACCGCTAAAATTAATATGGCAAAAAATAAAATTACAGCAAAAAATCTTATTATTTTGCCTTTTTTTGTTTCGTTACTTACAAATTTTTCGGTTACAATTTTTTGCCCTTGTTTTGCACGTGTTTCGTTTAATTTTGCATTAGTTTCCATCATTTTTATATCAATTTCTTCATTTTTATATAAACTTTTAAATTCTTTATTTTTAACATCTTCTTCCTTTTTAGATAGTTTATTCATAATATCTCCGCTTTTAATTATTTTATGAATATCTTTTGTTTATATTCTAAATAATAAGATATATATTTCATATAACTATTATTATTGCATTTACAAGATTACTTTAATGACGATTGCTTTAATATATTAAATTGCAACTAAAAAATCAAAATAAAAACGGATAAAAAATTTATGATTTTTTTATTTAATTAATTGAAATTTTTAAAAGTAATAAAATTGTTTGAAAATTTAGAATAAAATGTTATAATTTTTAAATGCAAAACAAGTTTAATGAAAAAGATAGTTCAATAACCTTTTTGCTTGCACTGTTTTTACCAAATGTGTTGGCTGTTTTTTGTGTAATAATTCTTTCAATGTTTTTGCCTCAAAATCAAATTGAAAATTCGCTTGCTTACAAGATAATTTCAACAATTATAAGTCAAGTTGCATTTTTAATAACTTTTTTTATAATAACAAAAACAAAAAAAGTAAGTGTTAAAGAAATTAAACACGATAAACTTAATTTTAAACAAATAATTATTTTAATTTTAATATCATTTTGTTGTCTATTTTTAATTAGTCCTTTAATTAATGTTTATGACAGTTTTATTGTGTCTATTGGGATAAAAGAGCAAACTCTTCCAATAAGTTTAGATAGTCCGCTTAATTTCATATATTTATTTTTTGCGTTAGGGATTGTGGCTCCAATTTCGGAAGAATTGATTTTTAGAGGAATTATTCTTCAAGGGCTTGAAAAGAAAGGTACAAAAAACGCTGCATTAATTTCGGCACTAATGTTTATGATTATGCATTTAAGTTTGCATCAAACAATTTATCAATTTTTGCTTGGAATAATTATGGCACTTATTGTTATTTATACAAATAGTATTTTTGCAAGTATTTTTGTGCATTTTATTAATAATAGCGTTGTGCTTTTCATAAATTATATTAGCCCGTCACTTTTTGATTATAGATTTTTATCTACAAACTATATAATACTTGCTTTTGTTTTATTTTTCTTTGCTCTTTTTATTTTATATTATCTTTTAAAATGGTTAAAAAACATTAAAAAAGAAAAAGATAAATTGAAAATTTGTGTGGTTGATGGTAAAACTGAAAATGAAAAAATAATTGTTAATACAACGACTAATAAAGTTTTAGATAATAAATCAAGTTTAATCGATAAAAATAATTTTAATAACAAAACAAATGGCGAGTATCGAAAATTTGAAGGCAGAAAAATAAATTATTTGCTTTTAAGTTTAATTATTAGTGCGGTTATTTGGGCTTTAAATTTAATTTTAACAATAGGTGTTTAATGCAAAACAANNTATAGCACGATTTATCTAAATCAAAAATTAATTACTTCAGCTTGAAACAACAAATCTAATTTTTTAAAAATAACATTTATATATTTTGTTTCTCTTGTCCTTTTTGTGGGTATTAGGATTATTTTTAATCTTGGATTTTTAAGTAATCTTGGTGAAATTTGGCAAGAGATTATTTCCACGCTTTTAATTCAAGTTGTGGTTATGTTTTTTGTTCCATTAATGTTCTATTTTTTGTTGTTTCGAAAAAAACCAAAAGAAACTTTTTCCAATCTTGGCTATAAAAAAATAAATTTTAAAGCAATATTAATTTGCGTAGGCATTGGTATTATTGCCTTTTTCTTAAATATTGTAATTAGTTCAATTTTCAATGGAATTATTACCGCTCTTGGATATAAATCTTCGGGGTCTAGCGCTTCGGGTGATTATTCGCTTGCAGCATTTTTTGTTAATGTTGTATGTGTGGCAATTTTACCTGCTTTATGTGAAGAATTTATTCATCGTGGACTTTTGATGCGTGGAATGTTTAATAGTATTAGTGTAAAACACGCATTAATTTTAAGTTCAATTTGTTTTGGACTTATGCACTTAAATATTGTTCAAGTTTTTTATGCATCAATTTTGGGACTTTTAATTGGTTTTGTTTCTATTGTTGGAAAAAGTATTTGGCCAGCAGTCATCATACATTTTGTAAACAATTTTATTAATGTATATTTAAGTTTTGCTTCGCACAACAATTGGCTATTTGGAAATTTTTATGATGCAATAAGCAATTTTATTTCTAAAAACTTTTTAATTAGTTTAATTGTTATAATTTTGGCAATTTGTGTGCTTGTGTATTTCTTAATAAAACTTGTTATGATGCTTTTAAAAATTACAAGTTTTGAAAGTTTTAAAAATGTTATAATGAAACTTAAAAAGAACTTAAACAAAGATATTGTAAATTATTCAACTGGCGAAGAAGTTAATGAAATGAATTATATTGGAGATATTGAACCGATAATACTTGAAAATATATTGGAACCTAAAAACATGACTGAACTATTTTTGCAAGACATTTATCCAAAAGAAAAATTAGTGCTTAAAGACCGTATTTTTATGATTGCAAGTTTGTTTTTAGGAAGCGTAATTACAATATTTACTTTCATTTGGGGTTTATTATGATAACAATTAATTTAATATGTGTTGGTTCTATTAAAGAAACTTATTGGAAAGATGCGATTAAAGAATATTCAAAAAGATTAAGTCAATTTTGTAATTTTAATATATTAGAACTTAAAGAAGTAAATTTTTCTAACCCAAGCAATGGTGAAATAGAAAAAATTAAAGA
>DLSG01000099.1:22593-28981 GCA_002501285.1 Christensenella sp. UBA7868
AAACAAACAAGTGGAGTTAGTGAAATAAACTTTATTATTGGTGGAAGTTATGGCGTAAGTCGAGAAGTGGAACAAGCGGTTACAGCAAAACTTTCATTTTCTAAACTAACTTTTCCGCATCAACTTATGCGAGTAATTTTTTCGGAGCAACTTTATAGGGCGTTTACTATTTTAAATAATAGGAGTTATCACAAATGATTGATGAAAAGTTTATGGAGATTGCCTTGTTACAGGCAAAGCGTTCGGCAAAACGAGGCGATGTGCCAGTTGGGGCAGTTATAGTTAAAGACGGAAAAATAATTGCAAAAGCGGGAAACGAAAAAGAAAAACGAAAAAGTGCGGTTTTTCATGCCGAGATTTTAGCATTAATTAAAGCAGGGAAAAAATTAAAGGCGTGGAACTTGTCGGGTTGTGATATTTATGTCACGAAACAACCATGTTTAATGTGCTACGGTGCGATATTAAGCAGTAGAATTGATAACATTTATTTTGGCGCTTACGATAAAAAATATGGTCTTGAAGTGTCTAAATATGAAGAATTAAATGAAAAAGGTTTTAATTTTAAAGCCACAATTGTTGGCGGAATTATGGAAGAAAAATGTGGAGAAATTTTGACAAAATTTTTTAAAGACAAACGCTAAGCGTTTGACTTTTTTTTATAATGATTTATAATAGTGATGTAAATATATTTTTAGTGAATTTGATGATTTATTTTTGGAGGCGTTATGATAGATACTTTGGAAACTGATTTTGAAAAAAAATATATGGTTGGAAAAGAAAACCAAGATATTACAAAATCTCTTTTGGAAAGTTTAAGTTTGGAAGAAGATTATTCAAATGTGTTAGTGCTTGTTTTAAGACCAAACTATGCGGTTGATTTTTCAAATTTTGATATGTATTCTATTAAAGGATTAGATTATGTTTTGTCATCTTGCAGTAAGTTTGAAACAAAAGTGGTTGATTTCGATTTAAAAGATGATGTTATTGATGTTATCAAACAAAACTTAACTGATAAAAAATATGTTTTAACACTTTTTTCAGACACTCCGCTTATTACTAAAAAAACTGTGCTTGAAATTGTCGATTATTTTTTAATAAAAAAACTATGTAGTTTAAAATTTAATAGAGGATATATGTTTGAAACGGAGTATTTAAAAAGTTCTTCCAAAATTTATAATCCGCTTGAACAAACTTTTTTTGAAGAAGATTTTTTTAAAGTTTTTGACAGTGCAAGTTTTAGTAATGCACTAAATATTTTAGGACAAAGAATAATATCTTATCATCAATCAAATGGTGTAATTTTCTTAAAGCCACAAACTTGTTATATTGATGCATTAGTAAATATTGAAGGTGGAGCATTTATTGGTGAAAATACAAAAATTTTAGGCAAAAGCGTTATTAAAACTGGCGTAAAAATTTGTGGAAGCACTCTAGACAGAGTTATTATTGAAAAAGATGTTATAATTGAAAATTCAATTGTATCAAACAGTGTTGTAAATGTGGGAGCAAAAATTTTAGATTTTTCGGTTGTAAAAAATCAGACAATTGAAAGTGACAAAATAATAGAAAACGAAAAACGAATTTAAGGAGAAAAATATGCTTTTAATTTTTGGGCTTGGAAATGTTGGGCAAGAATATGAAAACACTTATCACAACATGGGTTTTATGTGTTTAGATAGGTTTATGGAGAGCGAAAATTTGGTTTTAAATAAAAATAAATATTTCGGTATGTTTTGCGAAACTGTGCTTTATGGCGAAAAAGTTATTTTTATAAAACCTACAACTTTTATGAATAATAGCGGAACTTGTGTAAAAAATTTTATTAACAAATTTAAAGCAAGTATTGATGATATTTTAATTGTTTATGATGACTATGATTTGCCTATTGGAGAAGTAAGATTTAGGAATAGTGGTAGTAGTGGAACTCATAATGGAATGAGAGATATTGTTGAAGTGATTAAATCTGAAAATTTTAAAAGACTTCGAATTGGTATAAAAGACCCTAATAATAAATCTCCTTTAATAAATTATGTTTTAAGCAAATGCAAACCTCAAAATTTTGAAAAATCGTTTGAAAAAGCCTGTACCTTTTTAAAAGATTTCATTCAAAAGAAAGGAAAGGTTGAAAACAAAAGTTTATGATGAATTTGTTAGAGCGATTTAATAGTAACAGCAAAATTTTAAGTTTAATAAAAGATTTAAAGAGCAATAAAAATTGCTCTTGTTTTGGTTTAAATTTTAATGAAATTTCATTTTTGATGAAAATGATAGATAATCAAAAAATTTTGGTAGTAACAAGTCCCGCCGAAGCGTTTAAATATTCAAGCCAACTTGAAAGTTTAGGGCTTAAAACCATGGTTTTATTAAACAAACTTGAAAATTATACTTTCAGCATTTTTGAAGAAACCGAAAATATGCAAAATCTAACTCTTTCATTATTTAAACTTTTAACAAAACAGATTGATGTTTTGATTGTGCTTGATAAAGTTTTAATTCAAAAGGTTATTGACCCTAGCAAATTTTCAAAACAAATTTTAATGCTTAAATGCGACGAAGAAATTGATTTTGAAGATTTTAAAAACAAATTATTTTCAAGTGGTTATAAACGAGTAGAAGTTATTACAAAAAAAGGTGAATTTTCGGTTAGGGGAGATATTTTAAGTGTTTTTCCAATAAATTTTGATTATCCTGTAAGAATAAGTTTTTTTGATAACTTAATTGAAAGAATATCTTTGTTTTCGTTAGAAAGTTTTGAAGTTTTAAAAGATGAAAAAGAAATTCAAATTTGTCCAGTTAATTTATTGTTTGAGTTAGATTCAACTAAAAGTGTAGTTTTAGAAAAAATTAAAAATGCCCAGATAAAATCTAATGATGATAAACAACGAAATCAATTATATAGTTTGTATAGCGAAATTGACAATCTTCCGTCAAAGAAAATAAATTCTCAATTTATACTTCCTTTTTTAGATGATTTTAATTCAAGTGTGCTAGATTATTTAAGTGGCGGAATTGTTATTTATATAGAGCCTAAAATAATATTTAGCAAAGTTGTTGATGAAATGTTAGAGGCTAGCACGCAAATAAATTCAATGATTTTTGAAGGTAGGCTTTTAGAAGAACATAAACATTGTTTGGTTGATAAACAAAATGTTTTTAAATCGCCTAATACAAATCTTGCGTTTTTGAATTTAAACACAGCAAATAAAATTTTTGAAAGCCAAGAAGTTTATAGTTTTTTGTCGTCATTTTTAAAAAATTATAATAACAATTTTAATTTTTTGCTTGACGATGTTAAAAATTTTATGCTTCAAAAAAAAGTTGTAATTTTGTGTGCTGACAATAATGAAAAAGCGTTAAAACTTGAAGAATTTTTAAAGTCAAGTGATAAAAATTGCTCTGTGATTACAAGTTTAAATCAAATTAAAGATTACGGAATTTATATTTTTGTTTCGCAAATTTTAAATGGAGTAAACTTTGTTGAAGATGGTATAATTTTTGTTGGGAATTTCAACATTTATGGACAAAAAAAGATAATAGAAACAGATGCGAAAATAAAAAAGGTTTTTTTTACGCCAAAAACAGGAGATTATGTTGTTCATGACACTTTTGGAATTTGCGTTTGTAAAAAAATTGAAAAAATTGAATTTAATGGGGTTGAAAAAGATTACTATGTGCTTGAATTTTCGGGCGGAGATTTGTTATATCTTCCAAGTGAAAAGGCTAATCTTATTTCAAAATATGTTGGTGAAACCGAAAACCCAAAATTAAATAAATTAGGAACCGACGAATTTAACAAAGAAAAGCAAAAGGTTAAAGCAAAAGTCAAAGAACTTGCGTTTAACTTAATTGAACTTTATGCAAAAAGAAATAAAATTAAAGGATATTGCTATCAAAAAGACGATATCGTTCAAAAAGAATTTGAAGATGCGTTTCCTTATCCGCTAACGCCTGACCAACAAAAAGCCGTTGATGATATTAAAAAGGATATGGAAAGCGAAAAAACTATGGATAGGCTTGTTTGCGGTGATGTTGGTTATGGAAAAACCGAAGTTGCAATGCGTGCAATTTTTAAAGCGATATTATCTGGAAAGCAGGTTGCTTTTTTGTGTCCAACAACAATCTTGTGCGAGCAACATTATAAAACTTGTTTAGCAAGAATGCAAAGTTTTATGGTAAATGTTCAAAGTTTAAGCAGGTTTAAGTCGAATAAAGAAGTTAAAACAATTCTTCAAAAACTAACAAGTGGCGAAATTAATTTGATTTGTGGAACACATAGACTACTTTCTAATGATGTTGTTTTTAAAGATCTAGGTCTTTTGGTTTTAGACGAAGAACAACGATTTGGGGTTTCGGACAAAGAAAAAATTAAAAATTTAAAACAAAATATTGATGTTTTAACTTTGTCGGCTACACCAATTCCTAGAACATTAAACATGAGTTTAATTGGAGTTCGTGATATAAGCATAATTGATACTCCGCCAAAAAATAGAGTGCCAGTTCAAAGTATTGTAACGGAATATTCTCCAAGTTTAGTAAAAGACGCAATACAAAAAGAATTAAACAGAGGCGGACAAGTTTTAATAGTTTATAACAGAGTTGAAACTATAAATCAATTTGCTAAAACTATTCAAGATTATTTTCCAAATAATGTTGTTAAAATTGCGCATGGCCAAATGGATAAAAAATCACTTGAAAATGTTATTATGGAAGTTTATAACGAACAAGTTCAAATTTTGGTTTCAACCGTGTTGATAGAAAACGGAATTGACCTTCCAAAGGCAAATACTATCATTATCACATCAAGCGATAAACTAGGATTAAGTCAACTTTATCAATTAAGGGGACGTGTTGGAAGAAGCGATAGAGATGCTTATGCATATTTCACATACGATTCAAACAAAAGTTTAACCGAAGAAGGATATAAAAGACTTTCGGCATTAAGTGAGTTTTCAAGCATGGGCAGTGGGTTTAAAATTGCAATGCGTGACCTTGAAATTAGAGGTGCGGGCTCAATTTTTGGCGCAGAACAAAGTGGACATATTGAAAAAGTTGGTATTGATATGTATAACAAACTTTTGAAAGAAGCGGTAAGCGAACTTAAAGGTGCAAAACAAAAGACATATAGAGATTTAAAAGTTGAAGTTTTGCTTGATTGTTTTATCCCTAAAAATTTTATCGAAAGTGAAGACAATAGGTTCGAAATTTACGAACAAATTGCATCGCTTCAAGATTTAAAACAATTAGATGACCTTGTTGGTATGCTTGATAAAAAGTTTGGGGAAGTGCCTTGTGCTGTTAAAAATTTATGTAGCGTGGCGGTTTTAAAAAATATTTTATTAAACTATGGCGCTAAACGCCTTGTTGTAAATTTAGACAAATGTTTTATTGAGTTTTATGACAAAGATTGCGTCGATAACGAAAAAATGCTTGAAATTTTAAGCAAAAACAAAAAGATTATGAGTTTAAAATTTAGAACTTTACCAATAATTGAATTTAATTTGACGGGTGAAATAATATCTAAAATAAATAGAATCATTAATATTTTTATAAACTCTTAAAAATATTTGCAAAATTTATTTAATTATTATATAATTAATCATAATGTAAATAATCAAAATAGCAATGCTATTTTTGTTTTAAAGGAGAAATTTCGTGAAAAAATTACTTACTAGTTTAGCACTCATATTGCTTCTTGGCATGAACTGCCTTCTTTCGGCTTGCAGTTTGGTTACTATAAATAATACAAAATATTTAAAACAAGTTGTGGCAAGTGTAGATGAAATTAAAATTACTATGGAAGATTTAGTGCTTGGTTATAATAGTTTTGGATACAATTATGTTCAGCAAAATTCTTATACGCAAGAACAAGCTGTGAAACAAACTTTAGAAGATTTAATTAACAGAGAACTTATCTTAAAAAAGGCAAAAGATAAATTTGGTGAACTTTCAATTACTAAACAAAACGAAGTTTGGAAAGAAGTTTACGATTATGTAAATAGTCAAGTAAAAACTTATGTTGATGAAATTGTTAAAAGTGAAAATTTAACTCTTCCAACTTTTGACGAAGAAAGCAGTGAAGATGTAACTAAATTTTCACCTTACGAGAAAAAAGTTACAAGAAAATTAAATGAAGATGGCGTAACCTACACATATTCACGTGTTGTTGAAGAAAAAGAAGAACTTGATACAAGTCTAATCGAATTTGAATTAACAGAGTATGGTATTGAAGGTCTAGCAAAAAGAGGATTTTCAAGATATATCAGTAAAGTTAAAAAGAGTCGTGACGAATATAAAGATTTACTAGATGATGAAGTTTTCAAAAAAGAATGCGAAAGAATATATAAAATTTATGAAAAAAATAAATATGCAACAATGTTCCAAGAAGATT
>DLSG01000099.1:29044-34518 GCA_002501285.1 Christensenella sp. UBA7868
AGTGCGTTTACTTATGGTAAAGACGAATCTGCTTACAACACTAAAATGCAAGCAACTTCTAACGGTGCTTCAGAAGTTTATTATCAACCTTTTGGAGATAAATATATTCAAGTTGCACACGTATTATTAAAATATTCTGACGAGCAATCTGAAGAAATTAAAGATTTACAAACAAAATTAAATGCGGGTTATATTACTCCTGAAAAATATCAATCAGAAATTGATAGAATTTCAAGTCAAATTAAAGTAAAAAATAAACTTGATAAAAATGCAGTTGAAAAAACTGTAAACGAAGTTTTCGCTGAAATTGATTCTGCTTTAAAAGCGTGTGGGTCTGATAGCGAAGCAAGAGTTAATAAATTTATTGAATTTATTGAAATGTATAATGGCGATGATGGAATTATGAGTGCTTTAAATTCTCAAAGTCAATATTATACAATTAATTTAGACACAAATGTAACAGACACAATGATTAAAGAATTTGCTGATGCAAGCAGAAGCCTTTATTCAAAAGATGGCTCAAAAGATTATACTATTTATGAAAGTCCAGTTTTAGGTAGTTATGGCTATCATATCATTTTCTCTGTTGGTACAGTTAAAAACGATATTAGTTTAGAAAATATTGAAAATGTTTCTATTTCTTATTTATATGAAACAGAAGCGATGAAAGGAACAAACAAAAGTTTATTTGACAAAATGCTTGAACTTGTAGATGCAAGCACTTATAGTGAATATCAAGCATCTCTTGTTAAAGATTTGAGAAATGGAAAAACTATAAATTATAATAAAACTGCTTATGAAAGACTTTATAAATAATAAAAATACTATTAAATTTTAAAATAAATTTTAACAAAATCTTGGATTTATCTCCAAGATTTTTTAATTATTTTTTTTGGTCTAAAATTATATTAAAAAATTTTTATCTTTTAGTTATTTTATAAAATTTTTTTACTGAAATTTACAGATTTTGTTAATAAAATCGTAGCACTTGATCATTAAATTAATTGACAAAAATGTTTATATATGTTATATTTAAGTATGCTATTAAAAAGAAAACTAAAAAAGGGAATAGTTAAAAATGTAGAGCTTGTAAAAAAGTCTTTTTTTAAGGGCAAAATTTTTCAAACCAATTTTAGTTGTTCGTTAAAAAAGAAATATAATGAAGAAGCTGTTATGCAGGCAAGTGAAAGGCTTGCAGAGCGAAAACAGAAAAAGAAAAAAGTTATCAACATTTTAATGCTTGTTTTAAATTTATGTATTGTTGTTGGATTACTTTTATATTATGCCTTAACAAGCGGAATAAAAAGTTTTAAAGAACTTATTTTTGAAAATGTTGCTTATCAATATTTGCTTGCGGCAGTAGGTTTGTTTTTGGCCGCTATTGTTGTTGATACAATTAAGTATTATCAACTAATTAAAAAAACTTCGGGGAAGAAAAGTATAAAAACCGCACTTAACACCCACATGATTGGTAGGTATTATGATTGTATTACACCATTTGCTGTTGGGGGTCAACCTTTCCAAATTTATTATTTACATAAAAATGGTTTATCTGGAAGCAAGGCAACAAGTGTTCCACTAGCAAAACAATTTTTCAGTATGATTGCGTTTACTTTTATTTCAATCGGAGTTTTAATTTCACATTTCTTTGTCCCAGTAACATCAAGTCCGCTAATTATGATTTTGGCTATTATATCGATAATTAGCAATATTGCAATTGTTTCGGTGATTTTATTATTCAGTATATCAAAACGTGTGGGGCCAGCGTTTGTAATTAAGATATTAAAACTTTTAAACAAAATGCATATTATAAAAAACTATAAAGTCAAATTCTTTCAAGTTGCTAGGTTTGTAAAAAGTTATCAACGCAGTATTAAAGATTTTTCTAAAAGTGCATGGACGATTTTTTCTCAATTATTCTTTGCATTTTTCACATATTTTGCAACATATTCAATAGCATATTTCATTTATCTTGCATTTTTACCTTTAAATCCAACTCCTGTTTTAGTTAGTTGGGCAGATGTATTTTGTTGTGCAGTTTTATGTGATTTGGTTTCTGGAATTATACCTTTACCAGGTGGAACAGGTATGGCGGAAATCAGTTTTGATAATTTGTTTAAACGATTGTTTAGTATTACAGTTTTCCCTTGGGCATTAATGATTTGGAGAACTTTAACTTACTTTGTATTTATTATTGTTGGTGGAATTGCTATGAGTTTTTCATTTATCAAATCATCACGAAAATTAAAGAAAAAATCAAAGTAAATATTAATATTTTCATTAAAAAGTTAAAAATAATTATAAAAAAATAATTTTACGAAATGTAAAATTATTTTTTTATACCTTAAGCAAAATTTTGAATTTACTTACTTTACTTATTTATTTATTAATTTTAAAAATCTATTACTAAACCGATTTAATAAATTAATCTTTATTTCTTTTTACAAAAACTAAAATAAATCTTAAAAAGTTTAACGCAGAATATAGGAAAGCAGCAACATAGGTTAAAGCCGCAGCATCTAAAACTTGTTTGGCTTTTGAAATTTCTTCTTCATTTAAAATGTTATTTTCTTTCAAAGTTTTAAGGGCACGTCTGCTTGCATTAAATTCAACGGGCAATGTTACTAAACTTATCAGAAAACTTAACCCAAAGATTACAATTCCACTAATTAAAAAGATGTTTGCAACTTTTGGAATTAACAAAATGAAATCAAAGATTGTTCCAATTATGATTATTGGCATAAGAAGTTTTGAAGAAATATTGTAAATTTTGATTACTAAATTCCTTATTTTATTTGGAAAATAATTTTGCTTATCTTGAATGGCATGACCACATTCATGTGCGGCAACCCCAATGCTTGAAATTGATGAGGAATTTGCGTTTTGTTTGCTGAGTGCTAGTGTTTTGTTTTTACTATCGTAATAGTCTGTTAATTTTCCATCAATTTCCTCTATTTGGACATCTATAATTTCGTTTGCACTCATGATTTTTTTTGCACATTCTTTTCCTGTTAGATTATTTTGAGCATAATCGGTTGAATATTTATCATAAGTTCGAGTTACTTTTGCTTGAGCATAAATGCTTAAAATAATTGCTGGAATAAGAATAGCACCTAAAATATAATAATATAAATACATTTTAAAACCCCTTTAAAATTTTATTAAAAATTTTTTTGTATCCTTTAAAAATTCCGCCAACATAAGTAAAACACGCAAAATTTAAAAGTTTTTTTGCAATTTTTAATTCATTGCTATCAAAAATTTGGTAATCTTTTAAAAGTTTTAGTGCTCTATTGCTGGCATCTTTTTCAAGAGGAATGATTGTAATTCTTGATAATAAATTGATGATATAAAATACAAGTAAAATTATTGCGGCAATTTTTAAGAAAGTTGTTTCTAAAAACAAACTCACAATTAAAAATATGATGCCAGGAAGTATTAAAACCGAAGAAATTTTGTTTAAAATTGACAATGTTAGATAAAGATAGAACAATTTGCTTTTAGATTTGTGTTGCATTGCATGACCTAGTTCGTGCATGGCAATTGTTATATCGCCAACACTTGTTGAATCGAAAACAGTGTCAGATAAAAATATTATTTTTTGTTTTATGCTGTAACTATTGTCAAGATAAGTTGAAAATTTCCCGACTTTTATATTCAAATTTAAACTAATTATAAAAAATATAATAAGTTCGTGGCTGGATTTATTGATTTTTGAATCAACTTTTCGTGCTTTTTCATAGTAGTTTATAACAGTTTTATTACTGATTATATTAAGACAAATACCAAAAAATACTATACTAATAACTATTATAAAATATATCACAAACTTATTATATCAGAAATTTACAAATTTTTTAATTAAAATACATTAATTTTTGAAATTTTATCAAAAGAAAAATCAAATGAGAAGATTTTATGGGTTTTATCAGCATAAAACAAAACGACATTTTCGGAATCTAATTCAAGTTTTTTATAATCGCCAAAAAATGATTTTAAACTATCAAGTGTGGCGATGTCTTGTAAATGTTGCGTTAGGTAATGTTTTGCAAGATTTATGTTATTTACTTTTAATGCTTGTAAAAAAGCGATCGGTATTAATTTTTTGCTGTGAGTAAGTTTTGGGTGAGAGAATTGATAAACCGTCTTTTTTTGAATATTGGTTCCGTTTATTGTTGTTAAAATAGAGTGTTTTGCTATGTCTGAAAGATTTGAAAGCAACGAAATTTCGTTGTTTTTTATGTCAATTTTATCGTAATAATCGTTAAATAAAACATTAAAGTTATTGTTAAAAATAAATGCATATTTTTCATCAAAAAGAAGTATCTTGTTCGCACCAGATTTTTGAACAGTTACATTTTCAAATAAGCCTTTTAAAGGAATTGTTATGTTAGGGAGAGTAATATTTGTGCAAAAAGTGTTAAAAACTGAAAAATTTTGTTCGGATAAAATAACTTTCATGTTTTTAACAACTTCTAATTTTAATAGCTTTATTAAATAAATATTTTTATAACTGTAAATTTCAGTTGAACTACTTTCAATGTTAAGAGAAGATGCCGAGTTTTTAATGTAAATATTGTAAGGCAAAATAAGGTTTTCAGATTTGACTGTTGGCTCTACGAAAATCGTTAAATTTTCCTTGTCGTTTAAACTTAATTTTAATGTTTGAAAACTGTCTTTTTCAAGTTTTTTAGTGTAACTAGAATTTAAACTAATCATGCAGTCAAAATCGGTTTTTATTTTTAAAATATAATCCATATAATATTTTATTTAATAAAAATTTGATTTATGAGATTTTTTAAATTTTGATTAAAATTTTGAATAAAAATTTTTTATTTGTTAAAAATTTGGGTTATGGAAAATATAATTAATTTTGGTGATTTTAACAAAAAGAAAAGTTTAACAGATGATGAAATTAAAAGTTTGTTTTTAGGGCTTGTAAATTTAATAAAATCAAATGCTGTTGATGATTTTAGCGTTAAAATGAAAGAAGAAATTTATAATAATAACAAAAAATTAAATTCAACCATTTTAGAACTTAAAGTTAAAGATGAAATAATAATAGACTTAAAAAATGAAAACAAAATGCTTAAAAGTAAAGCAGAAAATTTAGAAAACAAAATTAAACAATTAACCAGAATTGTTGAAAAAAATAATTTGTAAATTTTGTTAATTTGAAATTCTATTTAAACCAAAAATATTTGAAAATTTTTGAAAAATTTGTTATATTATTATATGCAAAAAATCTTTGTAGATAAAACGAATATTTCGGCTTTTAAAAAAATGATAAAAGAAATATCTGAAAGTGAAAATAATATCATAATTGTTCCAGATAAATTCAGTTTAAATAGTGAACAACTATTTTTTGAAGAAAATAATTTGACAGTAAGTTTTTCCACGCAAACATTCAGTTTAACAAAACTTGCTTCTAAAATTTTAGAAAAAAAGTTGGTTGATAAAAAAATTATTGATAA
>DLSG01000085.1:0-190 GCA_002501285.1 Christensenella sp. UBA7868
ATCGGTTTGTGACAAATTATTATAAAGAATTTCTAGTAAGGACTTGTTTTATCAAAATTTTATTTTCAGGCGAAATTCTATAACTATCTCGGCTTTTTGAAATTATTCGACTTTTTAACGCTGGTGATAAATTGTTTATATTATTTTCTAAAAATAATAAAGTTTGATTGAAATTTTTTGCTAAACTTGT
>DLSG01000085.1:196-3334 GCA_002501285.1 Christensenella sp. UBA7868
CATGCAAGTGCCATTGAGATGTAATACTCTTCCCCATTTAAAGAAAATGCAAGTGAAAAAATTTCGTTCAAATTCTCTTCGTCTAAAAAATAATCCATTAGCAACACAATTGATAATCTTTTTTTATACAAATTTTCACTATGCTGACATGAGCGAATAAAATTTAGATATAATTCTTTATTTTTTTTAACCGATTTTAAACTTGAACAAAAACTATCAACCACACTCCAATTATCAAAAACGTTGCAAAATTGCTCTATTTTTAAAATTCTTTCAGATTCTTCTATTTTTACATCTGCTAAAACAAACCCAAAAATTAAAATTTCTTCATAATAAAAGAATTCTTGTTTTGACAAAATTAAGTTTTCTTGATTATTTTTTATTATTTCTTTCGCAAATTTTCGCNNATCGGGAATTTTTATCCCTAAAATCTGATATTTTGTTGTAATTAATTTCTTGTTAAAAATAGATGTCTTTTGATTTTTTAGGCTCTCTAACAAGTTTAAATATTCTATATAATTTTTAAATTCCATAATTTTATTATAACAAAAATTTTATAATAAAAAAAATAAATCGGAAAAAATTCCGATTTATAAAATTNNTTCATCAACCTTGCCTACTAAATAGTCAGTTGTCACATTAAAAAATTTTGCAAGTTTGATTAATATGTCATAACAAGGTTCTTTTGCTCTAGTTTCCCAGTCAGCGACCGCTGCACGAGAAACATTTAGACTTTTTGCCAATTTTTCTTGTGATAATCCTAGCCCCATTCGCAAAATTTTTAATCTCTCACTAAATTTATTTATCATAGTTCATCAACCTTGCCTAGTAGATAGTCGGTAGTTACATTAAAAAATTTTGCTATTTCCATTAATGTTGTAAAATTAGTTTCAATTCCACGATTTTCCCAATCATTAATCGCCGTTCTTGAAACATTTAATTTTTCTCCCAACTTTTTTTGAGAAAGCCCACTTTTTAATCTAAGAATTTTTACTCTTTTGCCAAATTCACTCATTATAATTCATCAACCATTCCTATTAAATAATCTGTGGTTACATTGAAAAACTGAGCGATTTGAATTAATGTTGAAAAATCTGGCTCACTTCCCCTAACTTCCCAATTCACAATTGTTTGCCTTCCCACATTTAATGCTTTTGCTAATTTATTTTGTGACATTCCATTGTCAAGCCGTAATTGTTTAATTCTTTCTTTAAATTTGCATTGCATATATAAATTATTTATTAAAATCTTAAAAAAATACTTGACATGTATCAATTTCCGTCTTATAATACATTCTGAATAGCAATATTTTCTACTTAAGAAAATTTTTATTGGATGAAAACGCTCGCAATTTAAACGCTATTCACTTTTCCAATTTAAATTGCCTGTAAAAAGACCGCTAAAATTTTAGTGGCCTTTTTTATGCTTATTTATTTTCTTATTATAGTATTTTTTATTAATCATTATTTTTTACTAAATTAAATTGAAAAATTGTCTATAACTTTTTTGAAACTATCTTTAAAACTTGCTTTGCTGAAATCACTAGATGCAACAACATTAATTTCACCAATAACTACGCCGTCTTCAACTATATAAGTTTTGCCAACTACATCACCTTTTTTAATTGGAGCCGATAAAGAATCATTTAAAACAAATTTTGTTTTATATTCCTTTTTGTCGCCCTTTTTAACTAGATGATAGAAATCGCTTTCATATTCAAGACCCAAAGTTTTTGTTTTTCCGCCTTTAACATAAACATCTTGAAGCGGAGTTTGTTTATTCAATATTTGTTTATTTTCAAAATTTGCAAAGCCGTAATTTAAAAGTTTTGTTGTTATATCAAAACGGTCTTTTGTAGATTTAGTTCCAATTACTACAGAAATTAATCTCATATTATTTTTGTTGCAAGATGCTGACAAGCAATAGCCCGCTTCATCTGTAAAACCAGTTTTTCCAATATCTACGCCTTGATATTTTCTTATTAAAACATTTGTGTTTACAAGTTCAGTTCTTCTTCCACTTTCATGAATAATCTCATCTATCCAAATATTTGAAAATTTAAAATAAAGTTTATGTTTTATTTCTTCTTTTAAAAGTTTGGCAACATCTTCGGCACATGAATATTGAGTGTTTTCACTTGGAAGCCCAGTAGCATTCGCATACAATGTATTGTTTAGCCCAAGTTCTTTTGCTTTTGCATTCATTAAATTAACAAAGCCTTCTTCACTTCCGCCAATTGCTTCGGCTAAAACCACACTTGAATCGTTTGCAGATGCAATGATTACACTTTTTAAAAGTTCTTCAACAGAATATTCTTTGCCCGCATCTAAAAATGCTTGCGAACCTTCTTGGCTTGCGGCATAATCACTTACCATCAATTTTTGATTTAAGTCAAGTTCACCCGCAGCAATTTTTTCAATTGTAAGCAAACTTGTCATAAGTTTAACCATACTTGCAATTTCCAAATGCTCGGTTTCGTTATTTTTTAACATAACTTCCCCACTGTTATAATCTAACAAAATATATGCTTTTGCATCAAAACCATTATCGGCAAAAACTAAAAAAGTTTTAGGTAATAAGCAAAGGCTTAATGTAAATATTATAAGCATTAAACATAAAATTTTTCTTTTCATATTTCACCTCTAATTTATCTTTTGAAATTATTAAAAAATTATGCACTAAAAAACAACAATAAAAGTAAAACTGAAAATTGGAAGAAGCAAACTTTCAAGTAAAACCGAAATTAAAAGAAAGATTAATATTGTAAGAGGCATTTGATAGCCACAAGATAAGTTTTGAAAATAGCACTTTCCTGAAAATTTTTGCAAACATAAAACAAGCATTATAAAACAAAAAATTTGAATTAATGATAAAAGCAAAATATTAACAATTGAAAATATCACACCAAAAAAACCAAAGCATATAATCATTACACTCATATTAAAAACTAAAGCGTAAGAAAAATATAAAACATATAAGAAAAAAATAAACGAAGTGTATTTATTAAAACAAATTAATATTAAACATAAATAAACAATAATCACAAAAAGAAGTCTTCTGAAAAAAAATGAAAAAATTGAAATGTCGTGTTTTAAATAACAAAGCATTGTTTTATTTAATAAATTTTGACAACTTATG
>DLSG01000011.1 GCA_002501285.1 Christensenella sp. UBA7868
CCGCCATAACAGCCCCTGTGCCGTAACTAGCCAAAACGAAATCGCCCAAAAATATTGGAACTTGTTTTCCGTTTACAGGATTTATTGCCATTATGCCATCAAGTTTTACTCCGCTTTTTCCTTTATTTAAGTCGGTTCTTTCAAGGTCGCTTAATTTTTCAGTTTCTTTTCGATATTTTTCAACTTCATTCCAATTTTTAATTCTTGGTTTAAGTTCGTCAACAACTTTATTTTCTGGTGCCATTACCATAAAGGTTATTCCATAAATTGTTTCAATACAAGTAGTAAATATTGAGAACTTACCACCATTAACAATCTCAAATTCTACTTCAACGCCTTCGCTTTTGCCAATACGATTTTTTTGCATAAGTTTTGTAGATTCTGGCCAATCAATTTTATCTAGTCCGCTTAATAATTTGTCGGCATACGCAGGCATATCTATAACCCATTGCTTCATATTTTTTTTAACAACAGGATAACCGCCTCTTTCACTTTTACCATCTACAATTTCGTCATTTGCAAGCACGCATCCAAGTTCTTCACACCAATTTACTGGCATTTCTTCGCATCTAGCAAGACCATCTTTAAACAATTGTTTGAAAATCCATTGTGTCCATTTATAAAATTTAGGGTCACTTGTTTTAATCATTCTGTCCCAATCATACGACCAACCAACATTTTTAGCTTGACCAGTAAAAAATTTTATAAGATTGTCTGTAAAACCATTTGGGTCGTTACCTGTATTTATTGCATATTGTTCGGCAGGAAGTCCAAAACTATCATATCCCATTGGGTGCAAAACATTAAAGCCTTGCATTCTTTTAAATCTTGCAACAATATCGGTTGCTGTATAACCTTCACAATGCCCTAAATGTAGCCCAGAGCCTGATGGATATGGGAACATATCAAGGCAATAATATTTAGGTTTTGAAAAATCCCACACATCTGTTTTAAACGTTTTATTTTCTTCCCAATATTTTTTCCATTTTTCTTCAATTTGCTTGTGATTATATGCCATAAAAAAATTCCTTAAATAAAAATTACTAATATAATAACAAATTTATTTTAAATATGTCAAATAATATTGAAAAAGAGTAGAAATTTTCTACTCTTTTTTAACTTTTATAATTTAAAATATCTTTTAAATTTTCTTTTTTACTTTCTAATAAAAATTTTTTACATCTTTTTTAAATATTGGGTTTTAATTAAAATTATATCAAATTTTTACTTAAATTTATGTCAGTTCGTTTTAATTTATCAAAATTTAAGAAAAAATTACTAACTATTTCTAATTTTTAATCCTAATTTATCTAAATGCGAAATCAAACCGCTTAAAAATTCGTCAATTTCTTTTCCTTCCAAAGTGTGGTCTTTCGCACCAAGTTCAAAGCATACTGTAACACTTTTTAAGCCTTCTAAACTTTCATTTCTGTAAATTTCTTTAAGAGTGAACCCGTTTGAAATTTTTGATTCATAATTGTTTAAAATGCTTTCTAGTTCGCCATAAAGCATATTTTCAGGCACAAGCACACTAACATCAAATTTAACAGTTTGAAATTTTGATGGAATAACTGCTTTTTTAAATTCACCATACATCAAACTTGCTTTTCCAAAATCAATTTCCAAGCCAACAATATTCATTTTTTTGTCAATTAAACTGCTAGTTTTTGGGTGAACCACACCAATAAAGCCCACATCTTCATTTCCTGCCAAAATTCTAAATGTATTAACTGGATGCATATACATAGGTTTGTCGCCTTCAACCAATTTTACATCAACTTTTAAATCGTTTTCAAAATAATCAACCACAAAAGTTTTTAAATTTGTAAACAATTCTTTAACATTTTTTGTTTTACTAGCAAAACTTATCGCTAGTTTCTTCTTTTCAACAACTAAATTGTTTTCGTCAAGGCTATCTGCAACTCTTCCAACTTCAAAAACTCTTATATCGTCATAACTGTTTCTATTTTCAGAAACCACTTTAAGCATTGTTGGAAGTAGTTCTTTTCTTATTCCACTTTGCCCCGCATTTGAACTGTCCATTAAATTAACAACTGGGCAAGTTTCAATTCCGTGTTCGTCATTAAAATCTTTAAAATTCCAAATATAAGAATGAACTTCAACAGCGTTATATTTTGTTGCAAGAAGTTTTTTAACTTCATATTCTTCGGTAACCGTTTTATTAAGTTTTATAGGCTTTGGATTGAATGCAAGAGGCCTTGGAGTTATATTATCATAACCAAACATTCTAGCGATTTCCTCAACCAAATCTTCTTTCATAGAAACATCTTTTGTTGCCCTAAAAGAAGGAACAGTTACAACAATATCGTCTTTATTTGTTTCAACTTTAAAATCAAGTTTTGTTAAAATCTTTACAATTTGTTCTTTTGAAATTGGCATTCCAATACGCCTAGAAATAAATTCTTCAGATATTACAATTTTTGGAATATCATATTTTTTTGTATAAGCGTCTGAAAAACAACTTGAAACTTTACAATCTTTATCTATTTCAGAAAGCAACTTTATAATTCTTTGTAATGCAACAGGTGTTAGTTCAGGGTCAAGCGATTTTTCATATCGAAGTGAAGCATCAGTAACTAAACCAATTCCACGACTTGTTTTTCTTATTCTTTCAGCCTTAAATGTTGCACTTTCAAACAAAACTTTTGTAGTGTCGTCACTAATAGAGGCTTTAAGACCGCCTTTAATTCCAGCAATTGCAATAGGAGTTTCGTTTTCGTCACAAATAACAACCGAATCTTCCAAAATTTCGTGTTCCACATTTTCAAGAGTTAAAAGTTTATCGCCCTTTTTAGCACTTTCAATATTAATCCCTTTAACTTTATCACCATCAAAAGCGTGCATTGGTTGACCAACTTCAAGCATAACATAATTTGTTATGTCGGCAAGTAAGTTTATATCTCTCATTCCACAATAATTTAGTCTAATCATCATAACTATTGGTGAAACTTTAACTTTTATATTATCAACGCTTATTGCACTATATCTAAAACAATTTTCACAACGATTTTGAATATTTATTTTAGGAAGATTATCATACTTTTTCAAATCTTCAAGATTTAAAGGTTTTAAATCCCTATCAAAAATACAAGCAAGTTCTCGTGCTAAACCATATATTCCCCACAAATCAGGTCTGTTTGTTAAAGTTTTGTTATCAATTTCAAAAACCGCATCATCAATCGGCCAAACTTTTTTAATGTCCTCACCGATTTTAACATCTTCTTTTATGTCGATAATACCAGAGTCATCACTTCCAAGTCCTAGTTCAGCATAACTACAACACATACCACGACTTTCAACTCCTGCAAGACTAGCAACACCAATATCATGTCCACAAACACTTCCGCCCACTGTTGCAACGCAAGTTGTCATGCCACAATAAACATTTGGAGCGCCACAAACGATTTGCTCAACTCTATCCCCCAAATCGACTTTCAATATATGAAGTTTTTTAGAGTTTGGGTGGTCACTAACCTCAAAAACTTTTCCAAAAACAACACCTTTTGTGTCACTTCCTTTATATTCCACACCTTCAATTTCTGCTGTTGAAAGATTAAAACGCTTAACAATTTCTTCGTCTGAAATTCCATCTAAATTTACAAAATCTTTTAACCAATTAATTGATATTTTCATATTTTCTCCTAAATTTTTGTTTTATATTGTGACAAAACTTTTAAATTGCCACTGTTTAAATATCTA
>DLSG01000027.1:0-1829 GCA_002501285.1 Christensenella sp. UBA7868
CTATATGTGTTATCATATAACTGACAAACAAAAAAGTCAAGTTTGTAAAATTAAAATTTAAGGAGTAAAATTATGAAAAATCAAAATTATCAAAAAACAAGCATAGAAAACACAGCAAGAGTAGAACTTCACGACAAATTAAACTTAACAGGTGCTGAAATAAGTTTCAACATTTTGCCAGCAAGAGCAAGTGTTCCTTTTGTTCATTCACATAAACAAAATGAAGAAATTTATATTATTTTGAATGGAAAAGGCAAAGTTAAAATTGATGACGAAATCATTGAGATTAAAGAAAACGATGTCATTAGAATTTCGCCAAAGGCAAAAAGACAATTTTTTGCAGATAGCAACTCGGGCTTAAAATATATTTGTATTCGAGTTAAAGAAAACTCACTAGAAAACTTTACACAAAAAGATGCAATTATTTACTAAATGGTGAATATACAATTGTGATATAATAAAGTTAGTATTTTAAGGAGAAACAAATGATAATTTCAACGGGAATGAGAACAGACATTCCGGCATTTTACAGCAAGTGGCTAATAAACCGAATAAATGCAGGTTTTGTTTGTGTAAGAAACCCATACAACGAACATCAAATAACAAGATATGAGTTAAACCCAAATGTTGTGGATTGCATTTGTTTTTGCACAAAAAATCCAATTCCACTATTGGGCCATATAGACAAAGAATTAAAGCCTTATAGACAATTTTGGTTTGTTACTATCACGCCTTATGGAAAAGATATTGAGCCAAATGTAAGAGACAAAGAAAAAGTTATAGAAGCTTTTAAGACACTATCAAACAAAATAGGAAAAAACGCTATTGGTTGGCGTTATGACCCTATTTTTTACGGACAAGGATGGACAAAGGAAAAACATATTCAAGAATTTACAAAAATAGCAACTGCATTAAAAGGCGATACCAATTTTTGCGTTATCAGTATTTTAGACTTATATGAAAAAGTTAAACGAAATGTGCCGGGCATTTATCCACCAAATAAAGACGAGCAACTAGAACTTTTAAAAGAACTTGTTAAAATTGCAAAAGAAAATGGAATAGCAATCAAGGGTTGTTGTGAAGGCGAATTTTTGTCGGCAGTTGGTGTTGATTGCACAGGCTGTCAAACAAAAGAAACGATAGAAAATGCAATCGGTCAAAGACTCGAAGTCCCAAATAGAAAAAATGCTCGTGGGGCTTGCAACTGTTTGCTAGGTCAAGACATTGGCGCATATAACACTTGTTTGCACCTTTGCAAATATTGTTATGCAAATGCTGACAAAGATGTTGTTTTAGCAAACGCAAAAAAGCATAACCCAGATTCACCACTACTTATTGGAAACATTGAAAAGCAAGACAAAATCACAAATGCAATTCAAAAAAGTTATATAAACAAACAGTTGTCATTATTTTAGTAATTTATTCACAAAAGGAGCAGATATGAACGAAGAATATTTAATAAGTTTTTTAGAAAAATATAACAATGTAAAATTTGAAAAATTGCAAAATAACCAAGATAAAATTCGTGCTCTTATGAATATAACAATGCCCGCTTCTTTGAGTGATGAATTTTATAAAAAGCAAGATGAATATTTGCAAAATTTACTTGCAGGAAAAACTATTATAAATGTAGATGAAATTTTAGGCAATAAGCAAATTGCGTTATTTTTAGGCGATATTACAACCATAAAAGCAGATGCGATTGTTAATGCTGGAAACAGTGATTTGCTTGGCTGTTTTGCTCCACTTCATTATTGTATTGATAACGCAATTCACTCTTTTGGCGGACTTCAAATTAGAAGAGATTTAATGAGTTTAATGCAAGGTAA
>DLSG01000027.1:1844-3156 GCA_002501285.1 Christensenella sp. UBA7868
CAGGTGTAAAGTTACAAAAGCATATAACTTGCCTTGCAAATATATTTTTCATACTGTTGGACCGATTTTTAATGGAATTATCACAAAACAAATGGAAATTGATTTAACAAATTGTTATTTGTCTTACTTACAAAAGGCAGATGAAATGAAACTAAACAACATTGTGTTTTGCTCAATTTCAACAGGTGTTTTTGGCTTTCCTATTGAGAAAGCAAGCAAAATTGCAATTAGCACAGTTAAAGAATATCTAAACAAAACAAACAGCAAATTAAAAGTCATTTTTGATTTGTTTAGCAAAAAGGACTATGAAGTATATGAGAGAGAACTTGAACGATAGAATTGAAAAAACAAAAGAGTTATTTGAAAGTGCTGATTATGTTTTAATTGGTGCTGGCGCTGGACTTTCAACCGCTGGCGGATTTGAATATAGTGGCGAAAATTTTGAAAAGTATTTTAGCGATTTTGGCAAGAAATATGGCTTTAAAGATATGTATTCTGGTGGATTTAATCCATATAAAACTTTGGAAGAAAAGTGGGCGTTTTGGTCAAGATATATTTATGTAAATAGGTATTTAAGCGAAAAAGCAAACCCACTATATAAATCACTTTTTGAACTGATAAAAAACAAAAATTATTTTGTCATCACTACAAATGTTGACCATCAATTTCAACTATCGGGTTTTGATAAAAATAAAATATTTTATATGCAAGGCGACTATGGTTTGTTTCAATGTGAAGTTCCTTGCCATAACAAAACCTATGACAACAAAGAACTTGTTTTTCAAATGCTCTTATCTCAAAACTTTTTAGAAAAAACGCAAAATGGATATAAAATAACCGATAAATCTATGTGGAAAATGCAAATTGACAGCAGTTTAATTCCAAAATGTCCTGTTTGTGGAAGAAATATGACAATGAACCTTAGAGCTGATGACACTTTTATTCAAGATGAAGGTTGGGAAAAACACGCCAAATTGTATGAAGAGTTTTTAGAAAAAGAAAAAGATAAAAAACTACTTTTAATGGAGTTTGGAGTCGGATATAACACTCCAATAATTATTAAATATCCTTTTGAAAGAATGACTTATCTAAATGAGAACACAAACCTAATTCGCTTTAACAAAGATTATGCCATCTGCTCAAAAGAAATCTCAAATAAAACAATTCTCTTTGATGAAAGCATAGAAATGATTTTAAGCAAGCTGAAAAAATAGAATATTCTTTTCAAAATCTTAATACAAATAACGAATATTTATGATATAATCAAACCATAGGAGAAAATGTTATGTCTAACATTAAGGTTTTTGAAGAT
>DLSG01000027.1:3190-3462 GCA_002501285.1 Christensenella sp. UBA7868
GTATTTTTCGGTTGTTGATGTCGTTGAAATTTTAACTGATAGCAAGGATTTTCAAACTGCAAGGAAATATTGGAATAAGTTAAAGCAAAGACTAAATGATGAAGGAAGTGAACTGGTGACAAATTGTCACCGGTTGAAATTACCTGCCCAAGATGGCAAGTTAAGAGAAACCGATGTTTTAAATACAAAAGGCATTTTAAGGCTTATCCAATCTATTCCAAGCAAAAAGGCAGAACCTTTTAAAATGTGGCTTGCACAAGTTGGAAGTGAAA
>DLSG01000053.1:0-1777 GCA_002501285.1 Christensenella sp. UBA7868
GGTGGAATCTGAAGATGAAAAACTTGCCAATATTGTGTTGAAAAAGATGGAAAATGTAATTGATAGTTTTAATTGATTGATTTTGTTTGAAAAATTTTTATGTTTTTTGTAAAATGGGTGTATGGAAAACAAATTTTACTCAATTGACATTGAGTTTAGTGAAAACGACTTTAAAAACGGCAATCTTCTGCCGAATGTGTTGTTAGACAAATTTCAAACAATTGCATCTATGCACGCACAAAGTTTGGGCGTTGGTTTTGATGATATGCTTGTAAAAAATTTGCTTTGGATAACAATGCGAATTAAATACAAAATCATTTGTCAACCAAAGGCAAATGAAAAACTTTTGCTGTTCACATATCCACAAGCAAAAAACAATGTTGAGTTTGACAGAGATTATGAAATTAAGTCAAAAGATGGAAAAACTTTGATAGTTGCCACAAGCAAATGGTGTTTGCTTGATGCCACAACCAGAAGACTTGCAAGAATGACNNGTTTTGCGAAAAGTTTTTGAAAACTGAAACATTTATTCCAAATGGAAAACCAAACTTTTCTTACAAAGTTAGCGAAAAGGACATTGACAAAAACGGTCATATGAACAACACGGTTTATGCAAAACTTGCATTTGATGCACTTGAAAAAGGTGTGTTTATAAAGCAATTTCAAATAAATTTTTTGCACGAGGCAATGTTTGGTGACACTCTTGAAGTGTTTGTTAAAAAGGAAGAAGAAAATTTTGTGATTGTTGGCAAACTTGATGGCGATGATACAAGTTTTTCTGCACTTGCAAAACAATGATTATGAATTTTTTTGAATAAATATTTAATTTAAAAAAAAGAGCAAAACACAAAAAAATTTTGCTCTTTTTTTGTAATATTTTTGGTCATAAAGAGTTGGATTATTAAAAAAATAATATAAAAAAATAACAAGCAGTTTTTGTTTTTGCAAAGAATTTTGTGCATTTTGCTAACGAGATTTTTTCAACTTAATTTTCAACAAATTTTGTAAAAAATTAGCCCCAAAAATTGCCACAAAAAAATATAAAAAAAGTGCCTAAATTTGTTTGATTAATTTTTTTATTTGTTGTATCTTGGGGTATAATTTTTGGCAAACATGGTGCCTTTCAAATTATAAATATTCATATTAACGGAGGCGGAACAAATGATTAAGGTTATTAAAAAAGATGGAACACTTGAGGACTATGATTTTCAAAAAATAGTCAATGCAGTAAACAAATCTGCAAGCAGAGTTATGGTTACATTTAGCGATAAAGATTTGGCAAAACTTAAGGAGGCTGTTGACCAAGAACTTGCAATTGCCGAAGATGACAAAATTGACATCAAGGCAATTCACAATGTGGTTGAAAATGCTTTGGACAGCGTTAACCCTCGTGTTGCAAAAAGTTATAGAGATTACAGAAACTATAAAACAACTTTTGTAAGTATATTGGACAAAGTTTACAAAAAGCGCAAGGACCTTGAATATTTGGCAGACACCGACAACGCCAATCGTGACAGCGCCCTTGTAAGCACGCAAAGAAGCATTGTTTATGACCTTTTGAATGGCGAACTCTACAAGCAATTTTTTCTCAGCACAGCCGAGCGTCAAGCAATGAAAGATGGCTACATTTACATTCACGACCGAAGTGCACGACTTGACACTATGAACTGCTGTTTGTTTGACATGCAAAATGTGCTTTCTGGTGGTTTTGAAATGGGCAATGTTTGGTACAACGAACCACAAAGTTTGGACACTGCATTTGATGTTATCAGTGATG
>DLSG01000053.1:1790-2663 GCA_002501285.1 Christensenella sp. UBA7868
GCCGCCGCAATGCAATATGGTGGCTTTACAATTCCGGAAGTTGACAAATTGCTTGCACCTTATGCAAAAAAATCTTTCAGCACATACTATCAAGAGTTTAAAAATTTGATGGCAGAGTACATAACCGATGTTTCTGAAATTGAAACAAAAGCACGTGAATATGCAATGAAAAAAGTTCGCAGAGAAATGGAACAAGGTTTTCAAGGTTGGGAATACAAATTTAACACCATTGGTTCAAGCAGAGGTGACTATCCATTTATTGCAATTTCTTTTGGCATTGGGACAGATGAATTTGAAACAATGGCAAGCGAAGTTTGTCTTGAAGTTAGAAAAAATGGTCAAGGCAAAAAGGGCTTCAAAAAACCAGTGCTTTTCCCAAAACTTACATTTTTGTATGATGAAAATTTGCATGGCACAGGCAAGCCTTACGAGTGGCTTTTTGACAAAGCAATTGAGTGTTCAAGCAAGGCAATGTATCCGGACTACCTTTCACTTACCGGCGAAGGCTACATCCCAGAAATGTACAAAAAGTATGGCAGAGTTGTTAGTCTTATGGGTTGCAGAGCAAGTTTGTCACCTTGGTTTGAACGTGGTGGCGAGCACCCTGCCGATGAAAAAGACAAACCAGTTTTTGTTGGCAGATTCAATTTGGGCGCAATCTCATTAAATCTTCCAATGATTGCCAGAAAGGCACAAGTTGAAAATTTGGATTTCTATCAAACACTTGATAAATATTTAGATTACATTAATTTAATGTCATATGATATGAATAAGGCAAACGTAACAACTCATTTATCACCACTTTATGCTTCATCTAATGATAATGGTTATGGCTTTGGTTGTGTATATGGAGTTGAAAGACTTGTTAGTTTA
>DLSG01000040.1:0-7578 GCA_002501285.1 Christensenella sp. UBA7868
GGATTTGAACCAGCGGCCTTCAGTTCCCAAAACTGACGCGATACCAAGCTACGCTACGCCCCGTTCTTAAGCGTTATTTATTATAGGACAATTAATATACGGTTGCAACAATTATTTCAAAGATGTTAATTTACAAATCATTCGATACAACTTGTATCGATAGACCTGTAAATTCAAATATAATATAAAAGATGTCGTTTTTCTTTAAAGAAAGGAGGATGAAATATGTCAGGAAAACGAATTTCTTTTAAACAACGAATTATTATTCAAAACCTAATTGAAGATTATTCTACCAAATCAATAAGTGAAATTGCAAATGCAACAAATTTAACGAGAAACACAGTTTTTAGAGAAATAAAAAATAGAAGGATTCTTTATTCATCAAAACAAAGAAAGTTTTTAAAAGAAGAGCCTTTAAAATGTAAACTATTAAATCAATATCCATTTTGTTGCAATGTATGCCCTAAAAAGGAGAAATGTGCTAAAGATGTATTAATTTACGATGCTTATTCTGCTGAATATTTTTATCAAGACAATAAACATGAATGTAATAAAGGTCCAAATATTACGAGAACTCAATTAAAAGAATTAGATCAAAAGGTTTCACCAAGAGTTTTTTGCAATCAGTCATTATTTCACATTATTCAAAGCGACCATACTATTGAAATATGCGAACAAACATTACGTAGATACATAAACAAAGGGTATTTATCGGCAAAATCAATAGATCTACCAAGAACGGTGCAAAGAAAACCCACAAGAAAAAAGCCAAACGCAATTGCTCGCGTTCCAGTTAAGCTTCTTTATGGAAGAATGTATGACGACTATTTACTTTATAAAAATCAATATCAGAATGCTTATGTAATTCAAATTGATTTGGTAATTGGTAAAAAATTCGATAAAACGGCTATTTTAACTATTTTTGAGCCTAAAACAAGGCTCCAATTCGGAATAAAAGTATTTAGAACATCTGATTCAATTAATAATGCAATATCAAGATTATTGAATGAACTAAAATCTTTTAATTGCAAAACCTTTGATGCAATTCTCACCGACAATGGACCTGAATTTAAAGAACTTCCTTTACTTGAAATTAGTAAAGAAGGTGAAATTAATTTTAAAACTTTTTATTGTAATCCTTATGCATCTTATGAAAAAGGTGGTTGTGAAAGAAACCATGAATTCTTTCGTTACATAATAAAAAAAGGAGTTTCGTTAGATGACTTATCTCAAACCAATATTAATGATATATTCTCTAACATCAACTCCGTAAAACGAAAAATTCTAAATGGTGAAAGTTCATATAATGCTTTTAAAAAGCAATATGGAACTAAATCTTTAGAAGTATTCGGAATCAATGAAATTGATTCAAAATCCATTATATTAAAATAAAAATTTAATTAAAGAAAACGACATCATTTTGTATCGAAAGACTTGTAAATTCATAGTGAATTTATATTTTTAGTATACAGTTTTATTGAAATAAGTTGAAAATTTATGTTAAAAAAATTTAAAAATGGATCATAAGATAATTGTTTATTCAAGAGTTTTGGGATTTAAAGTTCAAAAATATTATTTTATAACAAAAATTAAATCATTTTTTTTATTAAATTTTAAATTAATCTTATTTTTTTAATTTTGTTCAAATAAATTTTTATAAAGCATCACCAAATTCTCAACAGATAATTGCTCACTTCTTACATTTAATGGAAAATTAAAATTATTTAAACATTCTTCCAATTTCTCTTTTTGACAAAAGCCTTTAAGATTATTCATTAAAGTTTTTCTTCTCATAGAAAAACAATTTTTGATAAATTCTCTAAAAACGCTAAAATTTTTTATACCAAATTTGTTTTTATTAATTTTTATATTAACTAAACTAGAATCAACATTTGGAACAGGTGTAAACATTTTTCGGTTAATTTGCCTTACGATTTTTGCGTCTGCTCGTGACGCTATCATAACAGATAAAATTCCATAATCTTTACAATTTTCTTTACTGCAAATTCGGTCAGCCACTTCTTTTTGAACCATTATTGTTAAACTATCAAGATTATAATCTTCTTCCAAAAACTTAAAAATTATTGGAGAAGTAATATAATAAGGAAGATTTGCGACTATTTTAAATTTATAATTAAATTTATTATTGATTTCATCTGCGTTCGCCAGCATAATATCTTTAAAATTTATTTCAAAGTTGCTATAATCTTTCAAATTTTCATAAATTCGCTCTCTTAAACTTTCATCAATTTCATAGCACACAACTTTTTTGGCTTTTTCACACAAACATTTTGTCAACGTTGCCGCACCTACGCCAATTTCCAAGACCTCATCATCACTGGTTATTTCCGCATCACAAACAATTGCTTTAAGCAAATTTGTGTCGTAAATAAAATTTTGTCCATATTGTTTTTTATATTTTATATCTTCCATTATATTTTATAGAAATTCCTTACATTTTCTCTTATAATTTTGTCAAGTTCAATTTTCTCAATATTTTTAATTTGTGCAATTTTTTCAAGAACATATTTTACATTTTTTGGTTCGTTTAATCTTCCCCTAAAAGGTTCGGGCGACATATAAGGCGAATCGGTTTCAGTCATAATGCGGTTTAATGGCAAAAAGTCTATCACTTCTATTGCTTTTTTTGCGTTTTTGAATGTAATATTTCCTGTAAACGAAAAATACGCCCCAAGTTTTAAAAGTTCTTTAACAATTTCTACGCTTTCCGAACAGCAGTGTATATCAAAGCCGTATTCAAAAAGGTGGATATTCTCTTTAATGATTTTTAGCATATCCATGCTTGCATCTCTTAAATGAATAACAATTGGAAGTTTTAGATTATGTGCTAATTCCACTTGTTTTAAAAAACCATCAATTTGTTTTTGTTTATCAAAATTTTCCATGTGATAATCAAGACCAATTTCACCAATGGCAACAACTTTTGAAAACTGTGAAAGAAGTTTAATTTCGTCTAACGCTTTTTCGTCAAGTTCATTTATTACTTCTGGGTGCACCCCAAGAGTACAATAAACATTATCATATTTTTTTGCTATTTCAACATTTTTATAGCAATCTTCCATTGACGCACTTGCGGCTATTATTTTGTCTAGATTATCGGTTTTCATGTTGTTTACAATACTTTCAACTTTGTTTTCGTCATATTTTTCTGAAAACAAATGAGCGTGAGTATCTACAAGCATTAACAAACCTCACTGCCACTTGAAATTTCTTTTTCAGGTGTTACAAACAAAAGTTTATCCTCTTTTTCATCTTCGGCATAAAGAATCATTCCTCTGCTTTCAATTCCTTTAATTTTTCGTGGTTTTAAATTTGTACAAACAACAACTTGTTTGTTTACCATATAATCTGGGCTATAATGCTCGGCAACACCACTAACTATTGTTCTAACTTCATCTCCGATTTTAACACTAAATTTTAAAAGTCTATCTGCGTTTTCAACTTTTTCACTTGTTAGAATTGTTCCAACTTTAAGTTCAACTTTATCAAAATCATCATACTCAATTAGGTCTTTACTTTTAATCTCTTCAACAATTTCTTCTTTCTTTTCTTCCATTTTCTTTACCTTTTCAAATTCTTCTAGTTGTTTCTTTTTAATTTCTTCGCCTTTTATTAAAACTTCTTTTAAATCGAAACGAGGAAATAACATAATTGATTTTTCATAAATTTCATATTTAACGTCTTCTCTAAACTCGTTTAGTTTATTATAATCTCTATCTTCTGCGTTTAATTTTTCAAGCACTAATTTGCTTGTTTTTGGCATAAAAGGTTTAAGTAAATTTGTTCCAATAACAATTGTTTCAAGCAAATTATAAAGCACAGTTTCAAGTTCATCTTTACACTCTTGTTTTGCTAAATTCCAAGGCTCGGTTTCATCAATATATTTATTAGCCCTTTTAAATACACCAAAAACTTCAAATAAAGCGTCTGAAACTTTAAGTTCGTCCATTTTTTTGCAAACTTTTGATAATGCACTTGTAACAACTTCTTTTAAATTTTTACTAGCATCATTTTCAACTTTTTTATTTTCAACTTTTCCGCCAAAATATTTATTGACCATAGCAACTGTTCTGCTAACTAAATTTCCATAGTTATTTGCTAAATCTGAATTAATTTTTTCGGTTAAAAGTTCCCAACTTATTAACCCGTCATCACAAAATCCCATTTCACTTAAAACATAATATCTTACACTATCAACGCCGAAAACATTTGCTAAATCGTCAAAATAAAGCACATTGCCTTTTGATTTACTCATTTTTTCGCCATTTTGAAGTAACCAGCCATGCCCATAAATTTGCTCTGGAAGTGGAAGGTCAAGCGCCATTAAAATAATTGGCCAATAAATAATATGAAATCTTATAATATCTTTTCCAACAACTTGTAAAGATGCTGGCCAGTATTTTTTAAATTTTTCATCACTTTCGCCGTTTACATCATAACCAAGCCCAGTTATATAGTTTGTTAAAGCGTCAATCCACACATAAACAACGTGTTTTTTGTCAAAATCAACAGGAACTCCCCACGAAAAACTGCTTCTGCTTACACACAAATCTTGTAATCCATTTTTAATAAAATTATTGTACATTTCTGTTTTTCTAGTTTCTGGCAAAACAAAATTTGGGTGAGAATTATAATATTCAACAAGCCTGTCAGAATACTTACTCATTCTAAAAAAGTAGGCTTCTTCCGTTGTTTTTTTAACTTCTCTTCCACAATCTGGGCACTTTCCGTCTATAAGTTGACTTTCTGTCCAAAACGATTCGCAAGGCGTGCAATAAAGTCCCTCATAACTTCCTTTATATATGTCGCCTTTATCATAAAGTTTTTTAAAAATTTGTTGAACTTGCTTTTCGTGATAATCATCAGTTGTTCTTATAAACTTGTCATAACTAATGTCTGCTTTATCCCAAAGCGATTTGATCTCGCCCGCAACATTATCAACAAATTGTTTTGGTGCTATTCCTCTTTTTCTTGAAGTTTCTTCAATCTTTTCACCATGTTCATCTGTTCCTGTTTGAAAAAAAACATCATAACCTAAAAGTCGTTTATATCTTGCTATTGCATCTGAAAAAATAATCTCATAAGTGTTTCCAATATGAGGTTTTCCCGATGTGTATGCAATAGCGGTTGTAATATAAAAAGGTTTTTTCTCCATAAATCTCTCCTAAAAAATTATAAAAACTAATATAGTATAACATTTATGCCCAAAAAAGTCTAGTAATTGTAATTTATTTAGGCTTTTTTCATATAAATTAATATGAATAAAATTTGGACATTTATATTTTTTATAAGCGTAATTGTAATTCTATTTACAAACCCCCAAAACTGCATGAACATCATTTTTTCAGGCTGTGAAAAAGCGGTTATGCTTTCATACTCTTTAATTTCTATTTACGCTTTTTGGCTTGGAATAATGGAGATTTGTGAAACAAGCGGAATAAATACAAAACTTGCAAATCTTCTTTCTAAACCAATTGATTTTTTGTTTGATAAACCAAATCCTGACACTAAAAAACAGATTGCAATTAATCTTTCTTCAAACATTCTAGGCATGGGAAACGTCTCAACTCCAAGCGGAATTAAAGCCATGCAAGGACTTGATGATAAAAGCGGAAGAATAAACAAAGCAATGACACTTTTTATGCTTTTAAACACATCTTCTATTCAAATTATTCCAACAACTATCATAGGACTACGAATTTCCGCTTTATCTCAAAATGCAACCAGCATTGTTCTTCCAACAATTTTTGCTTCATTCTTGTCAACAATTTGTGGCGTTTTACTTTTATTTTTAATAGAAAAAATAAAGAAAAATTTAAAAAATAAAAAATCTAGAAATAAGGGCTAAAAAATGAATTATGTATTGCCAATTTTAATTTTGCTTTTGCTTGTTTACAATTTAGTTAAAAAGCAAAATAATTATGATAGTTTTGTTAAAGGTGCACAAAAAAGTTTGACCCTTATTTTTGAAATTTTTGCAAATATTGTTGCTATTTTTGTGATTATTGAACTTTTTAGAGCAAGCGGAATTAGTGCTTATCTTCAAAAAATTATTTCACCTGTTTTTAAAATTTTTGGAATTCCAAGCGAACTTTGTGAACTTATTGTTTTAAAACCTTTTTCAGGAAGCGGAAGTTTAGCACTACTTTCAGACATATTTACTCATTATGGAGTTGATAGTTACATAGGAAGATATGCAAGCGTAATAATTTCGTCAAGTGAAACTGTTTTTTATGTTACAAGTGTTTATTTTTCTAAAACAAAAGTTAAAAATTTGGGCTATGCAATTCCTCTTGCGTTGTTTGTAACATTTTTATCAAGCATTCTAGCCTGTTTGTTTTGTAAAATTTTTTAAAAATTTTTAATTATAATGAAAAAACAAGCATTTTCGCTTGTTTTTTTTGAAAATTTACAAATTTTATTAATCAATATTTTCTTGATTTTTAATTTGTTTTTTATCATTCATATTGCCAGATAAACCGTTTTTACGCCAAAGCACAATTTTGCCAGCATAAATGAAAGCCGAGATAATAAGCCAAAGACTTGCTAGACACACTAGGACATAAACAATTATGCTTCCCACATTATATCCGCCAAAAATAGCTTCAACCATGTTCCAGCCAAAAATTCCTACTAATCCCCAGTTTAATCCACCAACGATAACTAAAATGAATGAAATTAAGTTTGCTATAATCATATTTAATTCTCCTTTTAGTTAGTTTAAAGCAAAACTTAAAAATTATTCATTTTATTAAGATGTTTAATATTTTTTATATTAATTATAGCCCCGTCCATTTGAATAAAAATGTCAAACACTAACCATGTTTGACATTTTTAAATATTTTCAGTAAATTTATAAATTAATCATTTTTACTATGAAAATTTACTCTTCCTCTAATTGTATGATCCAAAATTTTCTTTCTGATTCTAATTGATTTTGGAGTAACTTCAAGTAATTCGTCATCGTTCAAGAATTCAAGGCATTCTTCCAAACTCATAACTTTTGGAGGTGTTAGTCTTAACGCTTCATCGCTAGCGCTTGAACGTACATTTGTTAAGTTTTTACGCTTACAAACATTTACAACAAGGTCACCACCACGAGGATTTTCACCAACAACCATTCCGCCGTAAACAGGAACACCTGCACCAATGAATAAAGTGCCTCTTTCTTGTGCGTTATAAAGTCCATAAACGATACTATCGCCCGATTCAAAAGCAATCAAACTTCCCATATCTCTTCTGTCGATATCACCTTTATAAAGGTCATATTTTTCAAAAACGCTACTCAAAACGCCTTCACCTTTGGTGTCTGTTAAAAATTCGCTTTTATAACCAAATAATCCTCTTGATGGGATTAAAAATTCCATTTTAATACGAGAGTTATGGCTTGTCATATTAACGAACTCGCCTTTACGCTTGCCCATTTTTTCCATAACAACACCCATGCATTCTTCTGGAACATCGACAATTAATTTATCAATAGGTTCTAATTTCTCACCATTTTCGCCTGTTTTGTATAAAACTTTTGGCATTGAAACTTGAAATTCGTAACCTTCT
>DLSG01000040.1:7627-14108 GCA_002501285.1 Christensenella sp. UBA7868
ATTAGAATAGAAAGATGCATTTCACCTCTTCCGCAAACATCAAACGCTTCGGTTGTGGCAGTTTCTTTAACACGCAAACTTAAATCTCTGTCTGCTTCTTTGAACAATCTTTCTCTTAAATGTCTGCTTGTTACAAACTTTCCTTCTCTTCCCGCAAATGGACTATCATTTACGGAGAAAGTCATTTCAACACTAGGTTCGCTTATTTTTACAAAAGGCAAAGCTTCAACACAACTACTATCACACAAAGTATCACCAATTCTTACAGTTGGAGAACCCGCAATACAAACGATATCCCCAACAGTTGCTTCTTGAGTTGGCACCTTTTTAAGACCTTCAAATTGATATATAGCCGTAACTTTTGCATTTTCGTTAGGTTTTTCATTGTGGTAATTTGTAATAGTTATATTTTGATTTAGTTTTACGCTTCCTCTTGTAACTTTACCAATTGCCATTTTACCAACATAGTCGGAACTTTCTGTTGAAGAAACAAGCATTTGAAAAGGTTTTGTTTCATCTCCGCTTGGTGCTGGGATATATTCAACAATTTTTTCTAGTAGTGGCAAAAAGTTTTCGCCTTGTTTATCTGGATCCAAACTTGCATATCCATATCTAGCACTACAAAATACGAATGGGCTGTCAAGTTGTTCTTCGTTTGCGTCTAAATCTAACAATAGTTCCAAAACTTCGTCAATAACTTCTTTAACTCTTGCGTCTGGTCTATCAATTTTATTGATTACAACAATAACTTTATGATTTAATTCTAACGCCTTTTGAAGCACAAATCTTGTTTGAGGCATTGGTCCCTCAAAACTATCAACAACAAGCAATACACCGTCAACCATCTTTAAAATTCTTTCAACTTCACCACCAAAGTCTGCGTGCCCTGGAGTGTCGATGATATTAATTTTATAATCTTTGAATTTACAAGCGGCATTTTTAGCAAGAATGGTTATTCCTCTTTCACGCTCTAACGCATTACTATCCATAACTCTATCTTGAACTTCTTGGTTTTCCCTAAAAACTCCACCTTGTTTTAACATTTCGTTTACCAAACTAGTTTTGCCATGGTCAACATGGGCAATAATAGCAACATTTCTTAATTTTTCGTTTATCATAAATTTTTCTTCCTTTTAAAAACCTTAAATTATATCACATAGAAACGAAAAAATAAAGAGTTTTTTAAGATTTTTTTCGTTTAAATATTAAAGGTAAATATAAAACCACAAAACTTATAGCCGCCATTAAAGCAATAAATATTTTGTGTGTTACATTTAATGGAACATACGAGAAAAATGATTCGTATGGCATAATCAAAAGTGCTAGTGCCGTTGCAGCAACCATTCCTAAATATAAAATTGTGCGGAACATATTAAGTGGTGTACAAATTTTAAGTAAAATTACTAAACCAACAAAAGTGATAGATAATGATGCTAATGTTTCATAACAAGATGTTCCTAAATATCTATCAAACATAAAGCAACTCAAAAATGTTACAAATAATATTAAGCCATAACAAACACTTTTAAGTGCAACTTTATTAATAAATTTGCCTTCAATCTTATCTTGATTTGGTTGAAGAGCCAAAAAGAATGATGGAATACCTATTGTGAACAATTCAAGCAATATAATTTGGTTTGGCGTAAATGGATAATTAATATTCACAATCAAACAGAAAATTGTTAAAATGAAAGTAAAAAATGTTTTCATTAAAAACAAACTTGCCGAGTTTACGATATTATTTACAACACGCCTTCCCTCGCCAACAACTGCTGGAAGATTTAAAAAGTTTGAATCTAAAAGCACAAGATGGCTTACATTTCTTGCGGCTTCACTTCCTGACGCAACTGAAATTGAGCAATCGGCTTCTTTTAAAGCCAAAATATCATTAACTCCATCGCCTGTCATCGCAACATTGTGTCCCATATTTTTTAGGGCTTTTACAAGAATTTGTTTTTGTTCGGGGCTAACACGACCAAAAATATTATATTCGCCCGCAATTTCCATAACTTGTTGATTGGTCATGCCCTCTAAACTTATATATTTTTCAGTGCCTATAACACCAACTTTTTTGCTTATTTCGGAAACTGTTAGTGGATTATCTCCGCTTATAATTTTTATTTGAACACCATTTGAATTAAACCACGCAATTGTTTCTTTCGCTTCTTTTCTTATTCTTTCATCAAGCATTATCAAACAAATTGGAGTTAAATTTTTTGGTAGATTATTTTTTTCAATTTGGTCTTCAGTTTCGCATAAAATTAAAACCCTATAACCTTCTTTTGCATAACTATTTACATAATTTGTAATCTTTTTATCTTTGTTTCGATAAACAAATTCTGGAGCCCCTAAAAAGTAAGTCTTTCCATTTGTAAAACTAACTCCGCTAAATTTTTTTGCCGAATTAAATTCTAAAACTTTTGTATTGTCATAAACTTTTTCTTCACCAAAATAATTTTTTAATGCATTAAAAGTTTGATTTTGAGTTTTCATTGATGCAAGCATAGAACTTAAAATTTGATTTAAGTCGTCTTGCTTTTTTAGCATTTTAATTTGCTTAACCATCATCGTTCCGTCTGTGATAGTTCCTGTTTTATCTAAACATAAAACGCTTGCACGAGAAAGCATTTCAATTCCGTATAAGTCTTGAACAAGAGTTTTCTTTTTTGCAAGTTTTATAACACCAACGGCTAGTGCTAAACTTGTAAGCAAGAATAGTCCCGCTGGGATCATTCCAATAACACTTCCTGCCGATTTTGTAACCAAAAGTTTTAAATCGCTTCCGATAATTGCTTTGTTATTGAAAAATATTGCAACGCCAAGAGGAATAATCAAAATACCGATAACTTTTATTATCATTCTTAAACTTGACAACAATTCACTTTTTGGTTTCGAATATTTTTTTGCTTTTAAGGTTAATTTGCTTGTATAATTTTCTTCGGCAACTCGTTCGGCTTTTGCTAAACAACTTCCACTTGTTACAAAACTGCCCGCCAAAATTAAATCGCCTTTTTTCTTTTTAACAGAAACACTTTCACCTGTCAGCAAACTTTCGTTTACTTCGATTTCGCCTTTTAATATGATACTATCTGTGCAAATTTGATTTCCAAATTCATAAATTAAAACATCATCAAGAACAACTTCATTTGTTTTAATTTCTTGTTTTATCCCATCTCTTATAACTTTTGCACTTGGCGATGTTACAAGGCTTATTTTTTCAACCGTCTTTTTTGCTTTAATTTCTTGAATAATACCAATTGTCATATTACATATAAAAATTATTGCAAAAAATAAATTGTTAAACGAACCAACCAAAATTAATGCAAGGGCAATTAAAAAACATAATAAGTTAAAAAATGTAAAGATGTTTGAAAAGAATATGTTACGATAAGATTTTGTATTATTCGTTTCGTAATAATTTATATATCCTTGTTCAATTCGGTCTGCAACCTGTTTTGATGTTAAACCTTTTTTTAAATCAGGTTCATATCTTTCAGCATTAAGCAAACTGTATGTTTTACTTTTTTTAATTTTTTTGATTTTTTTAATATCTTGTTTTGAAAGTTTTGGAGTTATAGGAGTAAGTGATTGTTTTTGAACGCTTTCGGTTTCAACATTTTCTTCACTATTCTCTTTATTCTCTGTAACTTTAATATCCTCTTCCTTAACTTCGATAACTTCACCATCCAAACTATCAATAGGTTTTTTTATAGTTTTCTTGGTTTTGTTTCTCGTAGTAGAATTTGAAGATTTATTTCTTTTAGTTTTAACTTTCACTTCATTTTCGCTTGCCATTTCATTTTCGACATTTGTGTTTATATTTTTTTCTTCCATACTATATATTATATTAAATTTAACGATAAATTAAAAATAATTTGACTAATTTTAAAAATTAAATAATTAATTTTAAAAAATTTTTTTTAAATTTTAACAACCCAAAACTTTTTTGCATAAAAATTTAAAAGGAGAAATTATGCAAAATATGTNNATATGTTTTATAAAAGTTTTAAAATGAACGTTAGTGACGATTTTAATAAAGCCGCCCTAGACCTTATGGGAGAATTGGAAGCAATTGTAACTTACGACGAGCACGCGAAATCTGCCAACACTCAAAGTGCAAAAACTACTTGGCAAAGCATTAAAAGCGAAGAAGAAACTCACGCTGGTGAACTTTTAGCATTGTTATTTACACTTGACCCAAATTTTAAAGAAAATGTTGAAAAAGGCATGAAAGAATTTGAAGAAAGAAAATAATTAGTTTATTTAATAGTATTTCATATTAATAACTTATCTTTAATAGGTTTAATTTAAAGTTTTTTAAGAAAAATATAAATTTAATACATAACATTTTAAAAAAACTCTCATTTTTATGAGAGTTTTTTATAAAATTTTTAATCAATTAATTTTAAATTTATTTATTAAATAGATAATGATATTTGAACAATGATTTTTAAATCTTTTTATTATTTAATTATTCGCCTGGCAAAAACATAGCAAGCAAAATTATACCAACCACAAACAAAATTCCAAGCAAAACTGCAAAACCAATTTTAACTTTACTTTTAGGAAGGTCATTTCCAATCTTTCCTGTTTGACCGTTTAAATAGGTTCTATAATCTTTATTTTTATAATTAAAACTTATAAAATAAACAGGAAGCAAAATATAAGAATATTTATTGTTTGAAAATGTTGTTGTCAAATTAAAATATTGAACATAAGAATAGTGATATGATGAAAGTATGTTATTTTTGATTTTAACTTTCATTAAATCTTCACTTATTTTTTTGCAAGAATTTATATCATTATCATAACTTTCAACAGAATATCCTCGCAAAAAATTATCGTTATATGCATAACAAGTTTCATCTTCAATAATAAAAGGTTTAATTTCATCTATTGCACTTTGACTTGTTAAACTGCTTGATTCCACAATAAAATTTTGAAAATCTAAATCTTTTGTTCCGTTAATATATTTTGTAACAGTTCTTGTAACCCTTTCCCCATTAACATGAGAAGATTGCTCAACCGCTAATGCCCCATTATATTTTGAATGCGTATCACTGTCAAATCCAAAGCATGAAACATACGTCCCAAAAACGCTGTCAACATTAGGTTCTTTTTTAAATTTATTTGGCAAAAACCATTTATGTTTTACATTCTTTTTATAATATTCAATTGCCTTTTCTTTTCCAAACTTAAAAGGCACGATATTATTTGGTTTAAGCCCAATAATTTCGCTTTCTTCCAACACAAAATTGCTTCCACAATAAGGACAAGTTTTTGTTATTTCACGCTCTTTAATTTCAAGTTGCGCCCCACAATTAGCGCAATTAGTAACCTTCTTTTCGCTTTTTAGGTTTGATGTTTTACTTAATTCGTTTTCATCATAATCAAACTTTGTTATTCCGTTTTTAGCGTCAAAAGGCGTTATTTTTGCACAATTTGAGCAACATAGTGCTACATTATCAACTGAATAGAATAAATCTCCACCACAACCAGCACATTTTAAATTACTTTTCTTTACGCCCATTATTTAACTTCTTTTCCACATTTAGGGCAAAATTTTTCACTGCTTGATAAAGTTTCACCACATTCACAAACTTTTTCTTTTCCGCCTAGTTTGGTTCCACATTCTGGACAAAATTTAGCGTTCTTTTTTATTTCTGTTCCACAATTTGGGCAAGATAAAACTTGTTTTTCACCACATTCACTGCAAAATTTTGCACCTTTTTTTAGTTTAGCACCACAATTGTTGCAAATAGTGAAATTATTTTCTTTTTCTGGATTTTCACCACTTAAATTTTGAGCAAATATTCCGCCCATAACAGAGCCTGCTGAAAGCCCAACACCAAGACCAGCCAAATTATTTCCGCTTGGATTGTTTGCGGCATCTTTTAAAGCGTCTGCTGCTTTTAATCTTGTATAAGTTCCAATCTTATCTTCCATAACACCAAGTTTAGTTCTTTCGTCAAGAGCCTTTTCAACTTCTTCTGGAAGAGATAAGTTTTCAATAACAAACGAACAAAGTTCTAATCCTAATTTGTTAAAGCCATCTAAACTTAAATTTTTAACAAGGTCTGCTAGTTCTGAATATTTACTTGCTAAATCTAGTGCACTAACTTTGCTTTCTCCAATAGAATCAGTTAAAGTTGAAAGAAGCATTGGTTTTAATTGACCACTTACATCGTCAATTGAAAAACTTGAATGAGTTCCAAACATTTCTTTTAAAAATGTTTTTGCGTCAGAAACTCGGATTGAATAAACACCATAACCACGCAAACGAACATTACCGAAATCGGCATCACGAAGCATAATTGGGTTTTGTGTTCCCCATTTTAAACCAGTAAATTGTCTTGTGTTTACAAAATAAACTTCTGCCTTAATTGGGCTGTTAAATCCAGTTGGCAAACTTAATGCCTTTGTTAAAAATGGAATATTTTCAGTTGTTAGTTTATAAGTTCCAGCACCAAAAACATCACAA
>DLSG01000040.1:14128-14322 GCA_002501285.1 Christensenella sp. UBA7868
AAAAATTGCAACTTGACTTTCACGAACAACCAAAGTTGATTGATTCATAATTTCGTCACGATCAGTTAAAGGATATCTCCAAACCAACTGATTTCGGTCTTCATTTTTATATTCAATAACTTCCAAAAGTTGTCTTTTAATTCTTTTAAATAATCCCATAATTTTCTCCTTAATATTTATTATATTATTATTTT
>DLSG01000040.1:14346-18083 GCA_002501285.1 Christensenella sp. UBA7868
ATTGAAATTTTTTTTAAAATTTTAAAAGTTTTCTTAATGCTTTAATTTTCTTGTTTTTGTTTAATTATTTCTTTAAGTTCGCTCACTTCACTTCTCAAATTCGAGTCATCTTTAAGCATTCTTGTAACTTTATCTCTTGCGTGCATAACTGTTGTATGGTCTCTTCCAAACACTCCACCAATTGTTTTAAGCGGTGTGTTTAAAATTTCAGTTATCAAATACATACAAATTTGTCTTGGGTCAACAATTTCTTTGCTCTTCTTTTTGCCTGTCAAATCATCTTTATCAACATTGTAATAATCGCAACAAACATCAATAATTTTGTCAATTGTAATTTTTGGACTTGTGTCTTCTTCAAAATTTTTTAAAGCGATTTTTGCATCTTCAAGTCCCGCAAAATGATGTCCAATTAAATTTGCATAAAACACAACTTTACTTAAACAACCTTCAAGTTCTCTTACGTTAGTGTCATATTTTTCAGCAAGATAATCGATAACTTCACTTTGAACATTCAAGTTTTCAAGCTGTGCCTTTTTCATTAAAATAGCAACTCTTGTTTCAAAGTCGGGCTGACCAATATCTTGAATCATTCCAGACGCAAATCTACTTCGAAGCCTATCACTTAAAGTTTCAATTTCTTTTGGTGGTCTATCACTAGCAATTACAATTTGTTTGTTTTGACCATACAAATCATTGAATGTGTGAAAGAAATTTTCTTGCGTTTCTATTTTTTTTGAAATAAATTGAATATCGTCCATTAAAAGCACATCAACATTTCGATATTTATCTCTAAAAACTGAAATTGCATTATCTTTAAAATTGCTTCTAATAGCGTCAATATAGTCGTTTGTAAATTGTTCGCAAGTAACATACAAAACTCTCATATCAGGATTAGTTTGAGTGATTTGATTCCCTATTGCGTGAAGAAGATGCGTTTTACCAAGCCCTACGCCACCATAAATAAATAATGGATTAAATCTCGCACTTGGATAGTCCGCAACATTTTTAGCCGCAGCATAAACAATTTGGTTACTTTTTCCAACAACAAAGTTCGAAAAAGTGTATTTACTATTCAAATTTGTTCTAAAATTAGAAGCAAATTTCTTTTCAACTTCGGGAACTTCCCCAACAAGTTCGTGCTCGGCATACTTATTTTTTTCTTCTTCGCCAGTAATTATTTTAAATCCTTTATAATCGTGACCAAAAGTGGAATCTAGTGCAAATCTAATTAAACTTAAAAAGTTTCTTTCACATTGATTTTTGCACGCCTCACTTTGAGCATATATAATTATTTCGTCATCTTTAACAGCAAGCGGTTTTAATGTTTTAAGCCAAAGGTCAAAACTTACCGCAGTAACTTCTTTTTCGAGCAAACTTAAAACATTATTCCAGTTTTCACATAATTTTATCATATCATTTCCTTTTTAGCATTTTTATTTTATCGCACATTAAAAATTTTGTCAATTAATTTAATTATTTTAGCAAAGGCCTTCCTCATTTTATAAAATGTTAAAACATTTTAATTTGACATAAATATAGTATTGTGATATATTAATATAGTATAGTTATAACAATATTAAAGGAGAAAAATATACAAAAAGAAATTTCAGAAAAAAGAATGGAAGAATTAAACAAATATGCCGAAAAATGCAAGAGAATTAATGAAGCAACTTGCTGGGAAACCGATCATGAAGTTGCCGAAAGTTTGCGTGAAATTGAAAAAAATTTAAAAAATAAAAAAAAAGATGAACAATCTTTTTAATTTTATTGATAAAAAATTCAATTTAAAAGTTTGGGAGAAATTATGAAACATTGCAAGATTTGACAGAGGAAGAAAAAAAACGAATTTAAAGATGCTTTGTCAAAAGCAAATTCCCCTGAAAACTGGTATATCACAGATAAAGAATGGTCGGAAATTATTGAAAAAGCAACAAAAACAAAAGAAAAATAAGATTTTTTAAATTAGTTTTAAAAAATATTTTTAAATGATAAAATCAAAAACTCACAATTAAAGCAATAAAAGCGTTAAATTTGTGAGTTTTTTATTAACAATTTTATAATTATTTGAAAAATCTTTACGATTTTGATATAATTAAATTATGCAAATAAATTTTGTAGAAGTAAGAAATTTTAGAAACTATTATTACGAAAAATTTTATCTATCAAATGGCATAAACATTCTTCTTGGTGACAACGCACAAGGAAAAACAAATCTGCTTGAAGGTATTTATTTTTCATGCATTGGTAAAAGTTTTAAAACAAAAAATGAGAAAGATTTAATTAAAACAGGAAGCGTAAATGCAAAAATTATTATAGATTTTGAAAAAAATAATGGAAATAATACAATTAATATTGAATTTAAAGAGGGTCAAAAATTTGTTAAACTTAATGAAATTAACATTACAAAAACCAGTAGTATGCTTGGAAATTTAGCCTGTGTGTTTTTCTCTCCAAGCGAACTTAAACTTGTTAAAGAAGCCCCAGAAGATAGACGCCGATTTTTGGATATTGACATCTCACAATTAAATTTAACTTATTATAATAGTCTTGTTAAATATAACAAAATTTTAAAAGAAAGAAATAAACTTTTAAAATCTTTAGACAGCGAAAAAGTGATTGATGAAACATTGCCTATTTGGGACTGGCAACTTGCAAGAGCCGCAAGCGAAATTATACTTTTCAGGCTTGAGTTTATTGAAAAACTTGAAAAATACAGTAAAATTGAGCATAATAACTTATCTGGTGGCAAAGAAGATTTGGTTTTAGAATATTCTTCGTGCGACAATTTTAATGGTAAAACGCAATCTGAAATTGAAGATATGCTTGTTAAAAAATTAACTAGCAGTCACGAAAAAGACATTAAACTTAAATACACTACTGTCGGCCCTCACCGAGATGATATTAAAATATTTTTAAACGAAATGGAAGTTAAAAGTTTTGGAAGTCAAGGTCAGCAACGCACAAGTCTGCTTTCAATAAAACTTGCCGAACTTGAAATTTTTAAAGAAAAATTTGACGAATATCCCATACTGCTTCTTGATGATGTTTTTTCTGAACTTGACGAAAACCGAAAACAACGACTTTTTGATAGAGTAAAAAATATTCAAACAATAATTACAACTACAAAATTTGATATGTTAAACGATAATGCAAACATTATAAAAATTGAAAACGGAAAGATTATTATTTAATCTCTCCGTTTTTTTTAAATCACTTAACAAAATATATTTATTTTAATTTATCAAAATAAAGTCGTTAATTTTATATATTTATTAATTTTATGATGTTCTTTCTACAATTTCACAACTTCCATATACTTTAATTTGACTTTCTTTAAGGCATTCTTCAATAGTTTTTGTTCCATATCCAGACACACTAGTTTTGTTAATCTCTATCGAAAAATAAACTGCGTTTGAAGATTTGGCTAAAATGGTTTCTTTCACTATCGTTTTTACATCGCTTGTTGAACTAACATAGCCAAGATAATTAAAAAGGCTATCATACATATAAATATTACAATAATAATTAGCATTTGCACTTACTACTAATTTTTCGAAATTATCAATACTAATATATGCAAGTGCAGAAAAATACATACGGCCGGTAGATGCATACATGACACCACTTCCCATGCTTATTTCATAATCTCCATACTTTAAACAAACTAGTCCCGTAGGCATCAAGTTTATTGCTTTTTGAGGTTCTAAATTCGCCCTTTGAATTGCAAAAACATTGCA
>DLSG01000040.1:18181-18706 GCA_002501285.1 Christensenella sp. UBA7868
TTGTTTGTAGGTGTATGTTCCATTATAAACATAAACATTTGTTCCGTCATCGCTAAAATATAAGTTATTTTCAAATATATTTTTCTCGTCAGTAATTTGCACAACGTAATACGCTGGCTCACTACCCGTTTCTAAATCTATTGTTAAGTTAATGTTTATTGTGTCCCCTGGCATAACTTTTTTTGTAAGAGTATATGAGGGCCCGCTTGACCTTGTTACATCAAAGTCTATTTTGCTTGTGGCCGATGTAACTCCGTCACCACTAACCCCGCCTGACACTTTAAGTTTTAGTTCAAAATTTAATGTGCCAGTATAATTTTTATTATCGGTGAAATACGCAAAGGTGAAAACTGACATACCTAAAAATACTATTAGTGATAATATTAAAACTATAAATTTTAAATTAATCTTTTTTCTTTTTCTCTCCATGACCTATCCTTTTTAAAACAAAAAAAACTGGCCAGTTGACCAGTTTTATTTTAAAAAGTTTTATAAAGCAAATTTCGCCTTAAACCTTTCTTCGGT
>DLSG01000039.1:0-1522 GCA_002501285.1 Christensenella sp. UBA7868
ATTTGTGATGTATTCGTTAACTTCTTCACTTTTATAAAATAAAGTAAAATCAAAATTACTATTAAAAATTCTGTTAAGTTTATCCAGTTTTTCACAAATATCTTTTTCAGTTGTGTTTAATGCATCAACATCTATATTTTTTAAATTTGTAAAACTTTTAAATAATGCCACACCATTAACATAATTATAATTATTATTTGAATCTTTAAAGCAATATTTATATTTTTCAATATCCTTTTTCCCGTTTTTCATAAACATTTCATAATACATTTCAAAAACGTCCATATTTACACGGTTAAAATGTTCTCTTAAATAATAAGCGCCAAGCATATCCAAAATTTTTACAAATTTTTCATTGTCAGACAATTCTTTGTTTTTGCTTACATAAATCATTTTATCGCCAATACTTTTTTTAGCAATTCTTTTTTCTTTAATTTTTTTTAATAAACCCTTCATAACTTTATCCTTCTTTAATTTAAAATTTTTTATTTTTAAACTAATTTTTATTTAATCTAAATAAAGATTGCTATCTTTTTTAATATAATCAATTGCTTCTTCGCTTGAAGAAACAACTTTTACAATTTGTTCAAACGCACCTTCTAGCACCAATCCCTCATCAACCATGCGCTTTGTTTGAGCTAGATACATATCGTAAAAACCATTAAGATTTACCAAAATAACTTTTGCCTTGTGTTCCTTTCCACGATAAGTTTCAATAAAATTTGTTATTTCGTCCATAGTGCCCAAACCACCAGCAATGACAATTATGTATTTACAAATTCGAGAAATCAACATCAATCTTTCGTTGATAGAATCAACTAAATGCAATGTTTTGCATGGCATATTTGCAACATCGTCACGATAAGCCGTAGGAATAATTAATTCGGCATCATCACTATGAGCCAAAAATTCTCCATAAGTTGCCCCCATTAAACCTTTATCACAACCGCCTTGAACATAAGTCATTTTGTTTTCAGCAAGAAGTTCGCCAAGCCTTTTTGCGTCATTTAGGTATATTTCATTTTTGGGTCTGTATGCACCCGCTGCTACAAATACTTTCATAAATCTCTCCTTTTAGTCTTGTATATTTCCACTTATATTATATTTGTTTAAATTAATTTAATGAAATTTTCACGCCCAAAAATTTGTTTTAAATTAGTAGTACAAATTAAGTGATTTTTTCTTATATTATATGAATTTTAAATTAGTTTGTCAATAGCAAATTTTTTTACTGTGAAAATAATAAATGTTTTTTATTTTATAAAAAAGTTAATATTTATAAAATATCAACCTTTTATGTTTAATCTATTCAAAAAAATTTTGCTTTATTAAAATTTTTTTATTTTTCAAAATTTTTAAATGATTTATGACCTAAAAACACACATCTATCTTTAAGTTCTTCTTCAATTCTTAAAAGCCTGTTATATTTACAAATTCTTTCCGTTCTGCACGGAGCCCCAGTTTTAATTTGTCCAGCCCCCGTTCCAACACTTAAATCTGCAATTGTTGTATCTTCAGTTTC
>DLSG01000039.1:1535-1929 GCA_002501285.1 Christensenella sp. UBA7868
GAAACTATTCTAGTAAAGCCATTTTCTTTTGCAAAATTCATTGCTTTTAATGTTTCTGAAAATGTTCCAATTTGATTTGGTTTTATTAGAATTGAATTTGTAAGTTTTTGTTCTACCCCATGATTTAATCTTTCAAGGTTTGTGCAATATAAGTCATCGCCGACAATTTGAATTTTATCACCCATTAACTTATTAAATTCTTTATAACTTTCGTCATCATCTTCGTCAAATGGATCTTCTAACGAAATAATTGGATATTTTTTGCACAAATCAACCCAATAAGAAATAAGTTCGCTTCTAGAAAAATGTTTGTCTGTTTTCCAAAACAAATATCCATCAAGCCCCTTTTTCCCAGCCTCGTTTTTCATTTCGCTTGCCGCCGCATCTAAACTTT
>DLSG01000039.1:1957-2430 GCA_002501285.1 Christensenella sp. UBA7868
GGCTTTTAATATATAGTCAAGAGCCATTTCGTCAGACGAAAAGTTTGGAGCAAAGCCACCTTCATCACCCACGCCCGTTGAATATCCATCATCTTTTAGCAAATTTTTTAATGTGTGATAAACTTCTGCACAATTTTTTAAAGCCGATTTAAAATCTTTACAGTTTGAAGGAACAATCATAAATTCTTGAATGTTAATGCTGTTATCTGAATGTATACCGCCATTTATAATGTTCATCATCGGAGTTGGTATTATATATTTTTCACTTTCACCAAAAACCTTATAAAGTGGTTTGTTTTCTTTTTCGCTGACGGCTTTTATAAACGCTCCGCTTACGCCTAAAATACTATTCGCACCAAGTTTAGATTTATTTTTTGTTCCGTCAAGCGAAATTAAAAGTTTATCTATTTCTTCAAAATTTTCAAAACTTTTGTTTATAATGTTTTCTTTTATTATGGTATTAACATTATTAA
>DLSG01000039.1:2437-12015 GCA_002501285.1 Christensenella sp. UBA7868
TTTCCCGCCATAATTGGTTTTATCTCCGTCACGAAGTTCTAGTGCCTCATTACTTCCTGTTGACGCACCACTTGGAACACTAAATCTTCCATAGCCACCATCTATCCATAAATCTACTTCAACAGTCGGATTTCCCCTACTATCTAAAATTTGTCTTGCTTTTACATCTTTAACTATATAAGCCATAAAATTTCTCCTTAATCTTTTTATTTTCTATCTTTTTTATAATAAAATTTTTTTGTTATGATTTTGTTGTATTTTGTTATATATAGATTAAACTTTATTATCTAAATTATCTAATTTTATTATCTAAATTTAAAATTATAAACTAATATTTATANNAGATACCGTTAATTATTTATCTTCTTCTAATGTGGATTGGAGTAATGAATTAAAGAATTTATCTAATATTTATATAAAGTTAATTTTCAAAATTTTATTTTCTTTTTAAAAGTGAATTTACTTTTTGAACTATTTTTTGGTGAATATCATTTATTGATAAAATACCATTTTCATCATAGCATTTAATAATTTCCCAATTATTGTTTTTTGCTTGAATTATTCCAAATTCATAACAACGATGCAAATATTCGCTGTCACTTTCATGAATATCTTTTTTTGTGCCCGATTTTAAAATTCCACGTTCTTCTCTTAATTTATCACTAATTTTAGGGTCTAAATCTAAAAATATTGTTAAATCTTCTTTTGGCAAATTTAGGTTTTTATATTCAAAATCTTCAAGTTTTTTGCAAAAATTTTCTCTTTCAGTTTTATCTAAAATTTTTCCGCCTTGATGAAGAATGTTACTTGAAACATATCTATCCAAAACCAAAACTCCGCCATTTAACAAATATGACTTATAACTTTCCATAGTAATTAGCCTATCTAACGCAAAAAAAGTGGAAGAGGCAAAAGGTGAAAGCGCATTTAAGCCACCAAAATCTCCGTTTAAATATTTTTTAACAAAAAATGAACTATCGCTTTCATAATTCGGAAAACTTTGCGTTTTAACATCAAGCCCTCGTGCTTTTAAATATTCTACTAAAAGTTTTGTTTGAGTTTGCTTGCCGCTTCCGTCAGTGCCTTCTATAACAATTATCATATCTTCTCCATTTTATACAACGCTTTAAAATTAAAGTAAAATTTATAATTTTCAGTATTAACAATACATATCAATTTTTAAATAGAAAATTTTTAATTTATGGCAATTTTTAATTTTTTGATTTATATTAAACTAAAATTATAACTAAATAAAAAATTGATAATTTAGAACAGCCCCTATGCTTCTTCTAAAATATGTTTAACGCCTTTTTGATTTGAAAATTTATAAATTATTAAAATTTTTCCGACAACCAAAACAGGGTCAGCTTCTAGCCTTAAACAAATAAAATCCATAACTTCTTTTGCACTTTCCGTTGAATTTTGAAGAATTTTTATCTTCATAAGTTCATGTTTAGAAAGATAGTTTTCAACTTCTTTTATAGTGTTTTCGTTTAAGTTTTCTTTTCCAATGTTTAAAACTGGTTTTAAATTTTGAGCCATACTTTTTAGATATGCTCTTTGTTTTGTAGTAATCATATTTATCTCCTATTTTATATTAAAAATTTGTTTACAAATGCTTAAAAACACATTTTCGTTTGCCTTTATAATAAAATCTACTTTTGCAATAACCAAATTACTTTTAACTGGCCCATAATAAGAACAATCAAAAGACGCTCCGCGATTATCTCCAAGATAGAAAACTTCGCCGTCAGGGACAATTAATTTATCTTCTTCAAAAAGTTCAGGTTTTGATGCTTTTAATCTTACAAAATACTCGTAAGTTGATGCTTTTTTAGTGCTTTTCACATAACTTTCTTCAAGTTTTTCATCATTCACATAAACATCACCATTAGATTTTATTTCTACACTATCGCCACCAACCGCAATTAAACGCTTTATTACATAAATAAAATTTTCAGAATCGTCATTATAAATTTTTTTTGCAACTATTATGTCGCCTTTATGATAAGATTTAATATAGTTTAAAACCACTTTATCTTGAAGTTCACCCGAAATATAACTTTCGCCGTAATTTAATGTTGGGCTCATACTTTGACCACTTACAGGAGCAATGCTGTAAGCAAGATTAAAATAAAGCATTAATACACAACAAGACAAGCAAATAAACACAAAAATACGCGAACAAACAAGTTTTAATTCGTCCGATTTTGTTGGTTTAAGTTGAAAGCGATAATCTTTTTGCATAAATAAATTATATATCAAAATTAAAAAAAAATAAAGTAATTAACTATCTTTTTAAAATCAATTACAATTTCAATCTTTTTATTTATTTTTTTATTTCATTATTTTTATTTTTTTTGATTTTCGTGTTATACTAAAAATATGCAAAACATAAGTAGAAAGAAAAATTTAATAATTTTTTATAGCATTAGTCAAGTTTTATTAATAACCCTAGCTTTATTTTTGCTAATTTCAGTTTGTTTAAACGCATCATATATTTCAATAATTGACAACTTTATGTTTTCAGTTTTTGGAAAAATAAGATGCAAAGCCATAAATAACATATTTTTATTTATAACTTATTTAGGTGAAACTGAAACTATAATTTTGATTTTAATATTAGCCTTATTTTTTAAAAATAGAAAAAATTTATTACCGCTTTATTATTTAACAATTATAAGTGTATTTTTAAATTATTGCATAAAAAACTTTGTTTGCCGAATCCGCCCAAGCGGGCAATTTGTAACAAATTTGATTATAAACTATCCTTTTCCAAGTTCATATTCTTTCCCAAGTGGTCACTCGCAAACCCCGCTTGTAGTCTATTTTATTTTGACTTATCTTCTTTTAAAAAATTATAACGGGACTCATAGAAAATTATATTTATCTTTAAGCCTAGTACTTCCAGTTTTAATTATGATTTCCCGAATCGTTTTGGGCGTACACTTTTTTTCCGATGTATTAATGGGCGCTACTCTTGGAGCAATTATATTTTCTAACTTTGTCTTTTTCGACAAACTAAATATGTTAAACAACCCCAAAACTCAAGAAAATGTAATTTAATTGAGTTAATTAATTTACAAAATTAGTCTTTTTATAAAAAGGTTTTTATCTTTAACAATAATAAAGATAATTTTATCATTTTAAATTTTAGCAAAACCTTGCAAATAATTAAATATTAACCAAAAAGTGATGATAAAATAAAAAATTTAACCAAACTATGTATATAAAAAAATAGAAAAACAATTTGTTTTCCTATTTTTTTTTGCATTTATCATAAACATAAAATTGTGCACAATACGCCGAAATATTATTAGCAACCGAATTTAAAATATTTTTAATAACCGCAAGTTCTTCAATATCAAATTTGTCAGTTAAAATTAAACTTATACTTGCCGAAAGTTTTATAATATTCTCTGGCGGTATTTTTTTGAAATCCATATTTATATTTATGAAAATATTATAAAATTTGATATTTATTTTTGATTTTTAAATATGAAATAAATTTTTTCAATAAAAATAAAATTTATCATGAATTTCTTATTTTTAAATTAACCTGTTAAAAACTATTAACTATGAATTATTTTGTTTTTTTTTGTTGAATTTTGTTTAATATAAAATAGATAAATTTCAGCATCAAATAAACAAGGAGCATTGCACAAACAAAAACTATAAAAATTAAAGGCTGAATAACAGGATAAAAAATAATATAATTTCCAACTTTCCAAGTTATATCAAACAATGGACCAACGCCTTTTATTACACTTGTCGCAACATTTTTATCAAACATAAATAAATAATTTGCTTTAAAAAAGTCGTTTGAAGTTTTTAAGGCTATTGCATTAAAAGTCGTCCCCAATAACAAAACTATACCAAAATAAACTGAAAACCCAATCAAACAATCTTTTAAAGCATATTTATCTACAGGTTTAAACAATTTAAAACATAAAGCCAAAATTGGAATAACCAATATATTTGTATGCTCTAAAATAAAATGCATATTATAAAGTTGAAATAAACCATTATTCTCTAAATCTGGAACCATCAGTGCAAAAATCGCACCTGTCAAATTTACAATAAAAGTAAAATTAAACAATTTTTGATTTTTAAATATTAATGATGCTAAAATTAAATATGCTCCAATATTGCAAAGTTGAAAAGGAAATCTTTTTGCGTTTATAATTATAGCACTAAACATTTGATTATATTGAATAAATAAACACAAACTTAATATTATGCAAACTATCCGTTTAGTATCTTGTGATTTATTCCTAAAAATAAAATAAAGCGAAACAATTAAAATAACAACCATTACAAACCATAAAATATGTGGTATGCTCCATGCCGAAAAAATTATTTCACTATGTCCAAACAAATGTTGTGGTACAAAAATAGGAATACAAGAAAAAGTAATTGCTAAAAACGACAAACTTGTGGTTAAAACATCTTTTTTTGAAATCTTAATTTGTTTAAAATCTTCACAAAGCATAACAACCCCAAATAAAAGTTGAATTACCCAAATTAAACCAAACCAAAAACTTCTAAAAACAGGGTTAATTAAAAAGTTCTTAAAGCCATCGCTTAAAATCGAAATAGAATTTAATCCCCTTCCCGCAGTGCTTGTTGCATATTCTAAATAACTTGAAAAGACCGCCAAATTTAAGATTGTTGTCAGTATGCACGAAATTACAGCAATGTTTTTTATTGTTTTGTTTTCAAAAAATATTGAAATCGGCATAGTTATAAATGGAACAAAACTTAACCATCTAATTAAGGCAAACCAAACATTTCTGTTTGCAAGTTCTTCCTTTGAATAACATAAACTAAAAGCATCTGGAAGTAAAATAGAAACAAAAATCAATCCGCAATAAACGATTGAAATAATTTTTAAAATTTTTGTTATTATAGTTTTAAATTTTTCATTTTCCTTAAATATGCAAAATTTAAGCACAAGATATGTTGTAAAGATTAATAAAAATGAAAGCGAAAAAAATAAATAAAACATAATTCTCCCCATCTTTTTTTTAATTTTAGCATAAAAACTTTTCTTTAACAAACATTTTTTAATTTTTTATTAGTCGCACAAATCATCTGTAGTTTTAACTTCATATTTTTAATTTATTAATTTTTTTTACAACTTTACAAGCATTAAAATTTATGATTTTAAATAAGATATAATATGAAAATTTTGAAAAAATTTTTTTTGTTAGTATTTATTTGTCCATTATTTTTATTTGGGTGCAATAACGCCAATTTAAAAGCAATTGTAAACGAAAAATTAAGTGAAGTTCGATTTAATTTATTTTCAGCCAGTAGCGATGAAATAAATATTAAATTTACAAGCGGATTTCGAGAAGACCCTTATATTTTGAACGGAAAAAGTGAAAATAAAAAAGAATTTGGTGTAATTACTGTAAAATTTTTGAAAAACTTACCAAACACTAACGCAAGCCCGAATTTTGTAATAACCATTGAAGATATGGATTTTGATGGAGTATTTGAATTAAATCCGTTTGACCAAACTTATGTTCAAGACATTGAAACCTTTGTTCTTGACGATAGCAATGTTACAATTAAAATTATGTTTGGAGAGTTAAACTTTGAAACAAGTTTAAAAAATGTTTCAAAAGAATTTTCTATAAATCATAAAGATGCGTTAAATATTTTTATAAAAGAATTTGAAAAAGATATAAATCTTCTTTTAAAAAACGGAAAAGATTTTGAAGTTTATGTAAAAATTATTTCAGACCCTAATTTTAGTTTGGATAAAAACTATTTTTATGTTTGTTTAATTTCAAATAGTGGAATAAGTTTTTCATTGATTATAGATCCATTAAGCGGTCAAATACTTGCAAAAAATGAAAGTCAAAATCAATTAATATTGTAAAAAAACAAAAAATTATTTAATTTTTAGTAAAAATCAATTAAATTTTAACAACATTCTTTTTATTTTAGTTTTAATATGCTATAATAAATTGAAATAAAAGAGAGAAATTTATGATAAACCTAGAAAAATTTAATGATTTAGAAAATAAGTATAAAATTGTTAAGGAGTGTCTTTGACCCTAAAAAAGTTGAACTTAAAAATTTAGTTGAAAAACAAAATAACATTTTAGATTTTAATACATCTGAAATGATTTTGTTAAACAAGAAAATAACCGCTTTAAAAAAAGAAATCGACGAGTTTGACGATTTAGAAAAAAGCGTAATTTCTGTTAAGCAAAGTTTAAATTTAGAAGATTTTTCTTCCGAAGAGCAAGAAGAATTATCTTTGCTTTTAAACGAAGAAATAGATAATTTGTTCGAAAAAGCAAATAAACTTTTTTTACTTACGCTTTTAAACGATAAGTATGACAGTTTTAATGCAATTGTATCTTTCCATTCTGGCGCTGGTGGAACTGAAAGTTACGATTTTGTTCAAATGCTTTACCGAATGGTTGTAAGATATTTAGAAAATATGAATATAAAGTCGTCAGTTTTAGACCTAATTCCTGACGACAACGGAATTAAAAGTTTAACTTTAAAAGCAAGTGGCGAAAACGCTTACGGACTTTTGAAAGCCCTAAAAGGCGTACATCGTCTTGTTAGAATTTCACCTTTCGACGCAAACAAGCGTAGGCACACAACTTTTGCAAGCATTGAAGTTTTGCCCGAAATTGAAAACGATAATATGGTTGAAATTTCTGACGATGAAATTAAGATTGACACTTTCCGTTCGGGCGGGGCTGGCGGACAGCACGTAAACAAAACCGAAAGTGCTGTAAGAATTACCCACTTAAAAACTGGAATTGTGGTAACCTGTCAAAATGAAAGAAGCCAGATTCAAAACAAAGAACAAGCAATGAAAGTTTTAAAAAGTAAACTTCTTCAAATTAAAATTGAACAACATCTTGATAAGATTAGTGAAATTTCGGGAAAAAACTTAAAAATTGAATGGGGTAGCCAAATTATAAGTTATGTATTTTGTCCTTACACTTTGGTTAAAGACCACAGAACAGGTTGTGAAACAAGTAATGCAAAAGATGTTTTAGACGGAAATTTAGAGCCTTTTGTAATATCTTATTTGTTAAATCAAAAATCATCAAAGTAAAAATAAAAAAACGATTTTAGTTAAATTCTAAAATCGCTTTTTATTTACTACAAAAGTAAATTCTATTTGTTATTACGAGTAATTAATTAGTTAAAAAATCGTAAATTTTTATTTTTTAGATTAATTTTATTGAAGGCTTTTAAACATAAATATTTACAAAATTTTTGTCTTCATCAATCAAAAATTGTTTTAAATAACTATATCTTTTTGCTTGATAATTGTTTTTAATCATTCGCTTTAAATTTGTTTTATCTCCAACCAAAACCACCATTTTTTTTGCACGAGTAACACCCGTATATAAAAGATTTCGTGTTAAAATCATGCTTGGACCCGAAATTAAAGGCATTACAACAACATCAAATTCACTGCCCTGACTTTTGTGAATTGTTATTGCATAACTTAAAGTTAATTCTAATAAATTTTGACGTTCATAAACCGCTCTCCTTCCGTCATCAAACAAAACAGTTACTTGATTATCGCCAAGATTTACATTTTCAATTATTCCAATATCACCATTAAAAACGCCAACGCCTTTTTCCGTATAATATTCACTGACCATTCTTGTCCATTCTTGTTCATAATTGTTTGTGGTTTGCATAACCTTATCACCAAGCCTGTAAATTATATTTTCCGTTATAATCTCTGGCTTATATTCATCACGAGGATTTAATCTGTCTTGAAGTTCTTTGTTAAGATTATCTATTCCACAAACAGCATTTTTCATTGGCGCTAGAACCTGAATTTTAAAAGGTTCGATATTTAAAAAATTTGGTAGTCTGTTTGTTACAAGTTCTATAATGCTTTTTGATATTTCAATAGGCTCTAACCTATTTTCAAAAAAGAAATCTTTTGATGAATTATCTATTATTGGCATTTCGCCCTGATTTATTGCGTGAGCGTTTGAAATAATTAAACTTTTAGCATCTTGTCTGTAAATTTCGGTTAGCATGGAAACATCAACAACGCCCGAATTTAAAATATCCGCCAAAACATTTCCCGCCCCTACGCTTGGAAGTTGGTCTTTATCTCCAACCAAAATTACTTGGCTACCCTTTTTTACCGCTTTTAATAAATTGTAAAAAATATTTACATCAACCATAGACACTTCGTCAACAATTATTGTATCGGCATTAAGCGGATTTAATTCATTTCGGTTAAATAAATTTACATTGTCATCTTTAAAATTTAATTCTAGCGCTCGGTGAATTGTGCTTGCTTCTTCACCAGTGCTTTCATTAAGTCTTTTGCTCGCTCTTCCTGTTGGAGCAAGCAAACAATACTTTTTGTTTTGAAGTTTTAATAAATAAATTAAACATTTAACTATTGTTGTCTTTCCTGTTCCAGGGCCCCCAGTAATAACAGAAAAACCAGAGTTTATACTTTTTATAACCGCTTCTTTTTGTTTTTCATGAAGGCTAAATTTATTTTGCTTTTCAAATTCTAATATTTCTTTTTCGGGATTAAATTCATCAAACAAATAAGTGTGTTTTAATGCAACAATTTTGTTCGCAATATTTTTTTCCATTTTAAAATATTTTGAAAGCATTATACTTACTTCGCCATTATCTTCAATTAGGGTCACAACATTTTCTATACTTAAAGTCATCAAAATTTCATCAAGTTTTGATTCAATTTGTTTAAGCGATATTCTTAAAAGTTTTACGCAATCTATAAACAAATCTTTTTTTGGCATATAAGTGTTTCCATCTTTGTCACTATTCTCTTTTAAAACGTGTAAAATCCCCGCACGAAGTCTAAAATCGCTTTTTTCACTTATTCCAACTTTTTTAGCAATTTTGTCTGCACTTAAAAACCCTATTCCATCTACATCTTCAATTAATTTATATGGATTTTCCGACACAATTTTTTCAGTTTTATCTTTATAAATATTGTATATTTTAATAGCAAGATTTGTTGAAATATCATAACTTTGCAAAAACATTATAGCATTTTGCATAATTCTTATTTCTTCATAAGCTTCGTGAATTTGCAAGGCTTTTGCTGGGCTAACCCCTCTAACTTCGGTTAATTTTTGCGGGTTTAATCTAATTATATCAAGCGTGCTTTCTTTAAATCTTGATACAATATTCATAGCCGTTACAGGCCCCACTCCTTTAATAAGACCGCTTCCTAAATACTTAATTATTCCATCTACGCTTGTTGGTGCCAAAACTTTTACACTGCTCACTCTAAATTGTTCGCCATATTTCTTGTCTTTTATCATTTCGCCATCAAGTTCAACATTTTGTCCCGCAGAAACAATGGGGAACTTCCCAACACAAGTAAGCATTTCCCCATTCAAATCACAAATTGCGACCGTATAGCCATTCATATCATTTCTAAAAACAACATCTTCAATTTCAGCACAAATTCTCATATTTTATATAATATCAAACGCCTCCAATTTTGTCAAATTGTAAGGGCAATCTCTTTTACAAACTCTCTTTTCAAAAAATGTTTTTACAATAAAAATCCACGGGTAAAA
>DLSG01000087.1 GCA_002501285.1 Christensenella sp. UBA7868
TTATAGAAAACAAAAAAGAAAATATAAAAAAAATAAAAGAGCAAGCGAATAGCGATATTGAAGTTAAATTAAACTCTCTTACTGAAAGCGTAAACGACTATTATAATAATATGATGTATAACGACAGTCAATTATTAAAAGATTGTTTAGAAAATTTTAATAATGTGTTGCTCGGGACATTTCATGATAAACTGCTTGATTTTTTAAAAGAGGTTAAATAAGTTATGTTAATAAAAATTTTTGGAACNNTAGTTTTTATTCAAGTAATTGATTGTGAATATTTATTCAAAAATTTGTATAAAATTGCTTTAAAAAATTTTAAGCGAATTTAATACGATAAAATATAAAACAATATCGATAAAAATAAAATTCCGATAATTCAAAACACGAAGTTTATTAAACTTTTAAGTATATTTTAAAAATATTTTTTGAAGCGTTGAGGAATTGGGATGATTGAAAATACTCTTATTTTATTTTTTTTAAGCATGATACTTTTAACATCGAGTTTTTACGCTATGTTATGCGCTATCGAGGAGAAAGACGAAGATGAGAAGAAATAAGAACATATTAAATCGAGAGAACGGTTATATTAGTTTTGAAGGCAGATTAATAAANNGATGCTTTTTCATACACTTAAATATGAGCAAATATAAAATTTTTGGTGGAAAAAAACTTGATGGCAAAATTAGTGTGGCATCAAGCAAAAACGCAACACTTCCGCTTCTTGCTGCTTCTTTACTTGTGGGTAGAGAAGCAATATTTAATAATCTTCCAAATTTTTCAGATGTGGAAAATATGGAAAAAATATTGACGCATCTTGGCTGTAAAATTTTAAAATCGGACAAAAAAACGATTATCGACACAGAAAATCTAAATACATATTCAATTCCTAACGCATTAACAAAAGGTATTAGGTCATCTATTTTTATGCTTGGGCCAATGCTTTCAAAATTTAAAAAGGCAAAAATCGCTTTTCCAGGTGGGTGTAATATTGGCAATAGACCAATTGACCTTCATTTGAAAGGTTTGAGAGCACTTAATTGTGAAATTAAAGAAGAACATGGATATTTAGAGTGTAATGGCGAAAATATGTCGCCTGCGGACATTCATTTAGATTTTCCTTCTGTTGGTGCAACCGAAAATATTATGATGGCGGCAGTAAACCTAAAAGGTAAAACAAGAATTTTCAATGCGGCAAGAGAACCTGAAATTGTTGACCTTCAAAACTTTTTAAACAAACTTGGTGCAAAAATTTATGGTGCTGGTGACGGAATAATTTATATTGATGGCACCGAAAATTTTGCAAAATTTGTAGAATATTCGCCAATTCCCGATAGAATTATTGCGGGGACTTATTTACTTGCAAGTTTAATTTGTGGGGGAAATGTCGAAATTTGTAATATTAATCCTGAACATATTTATAGTTTAATTTCAAAACTTAAAAATAGTGCTTGCAATTTGACAATTAAAAATGATAAAATACTTGTGAATGCAAATTCAAAAATTAATGCAATGAATGTTGAAACAAGTCCTTATCCAGGTTTTCCAACCGATTTACAGCCTCAACTTGTAAGTTTGCTTTCGGTGTCGAATGGCACAAGTTTAGTTACGGAAAATTTGTTTGAAACAAGATTTAAACATATTCCTGAACTTGTAAAAATGGGTGCTAAAATCACAGTTAAAGACAAACTTGCAATAATTACAGGCGTAGAAAATTTAAGCGGGGCAGAAGTGTGTGCAACTGATTTGCGTGCTGGGGCAGCCCTTGTGCTTGCGGGGCTGAACGCAAAAGGCTACACAATTGTTGATGATATTAAACACATTAACAGAGGATATGAAAACCTTGCAAAAGAACTTAATATGCTTGGGGCGAACATTCAAGAAATAGAGTAATATGAAGAAAAACAAAAGTTTAGCAATTATTTTATCTATACTAATAATTATTGTGCTTTTTGTTATTTTAACAAGCACAATTTTTTGCTTTAAAAATGTAGAACTTAACTTTTTGTCTAATACTGTTGTACTTAACGGAAAAGATGATGAAATTTTAAATAGTGGCGATTTTAAGTTTGGAAAAAGTATATTTTTCTTAAACAAAAGCGAAATAAAAAACACGCTTGAAGAAAAAAATCCATACTTAAAAGTTGTAAATATTGAAACTGTTTTTCCTAGTAAAATTAAAATAAATGTTATTGAAAGAAACTCACTATTGTGCTTAAAAGGTTATAATGAAGGTACTTTTTCGTCTTTTATGATTATGGACGAAGAAGCAAAAGTTCTTGAAAACTTAAATAGTTATTCAAACACAAAATTGAACCCTATTTTAGTAAGTACGGAAGGAGAAAATTTTGAGACTTTTACGGCTGGACAAGTTTATAGTGGGAAATATAATCAAATTTTGAAAAATTTATCAACCGAACTTTTAGCGTATAGAAGTAATGTTAATTTGTTAAAGGCAAATTTTGAAGAAATTATTTTAAACTATGAAAATGAAGATACTATAAAAATTAAAATGCGAAGTGGAACAGATATTGTTTTAAAAAACGCAAGCCAAAGGTTGCCTGAAAAATTTATGCTAGCACTTTCAACTTATGATAATTTATCAGACAAAATTTCAACCCATATTGTTTGCTATGAAAATAGTGAGGGCTCGGTTGTGGGATATTATTATTAAGTTGAGATATTATCAAAAAGTTTAAATTTTGAAAGTTTAAATATTGTATAATTTAATAAACATATTAAAATAGCATATATTTATAATGCTTAAATTTATTAATAAATTTATATAGAAAGTAAAGAAGATGTCATAAAACGACATCTTTTTTTAATAAATATGCACAATTATAAATTTTTATGAATAATTTGAAAATTTCGCTTGATTTGTAAACGAAATTGTATTATAATTTAAGAAATTACTAAATTTTGGCATGAAAAATTAATTTATATTTTAATTTTTATGTTGACATNNTCAATTTTATATAATTTACTTAATTAAAGGTGACAGATGAGAAGTTTTGATACTGCGGTTTTAGATATTGGTTCTTCTAAAATTTCAGTTATGATTGGTGACAGAGGAATAAATAATACTTTCAACATTAAATCAAGTGCGGAAGAAAATTACGACGGATTTAGTGGGGGAGAATTTTTTAGTGAAGAAAATTTTACCGAGGCTTTAAAAAATTGTGTTAAAAAAGCGGGTGAAAATTTAAGATATAAAATTAAAAAACTTTATATCAGTGTTCCAAGTGAATTTAGTTATGTTGAAACAAAAGAAATAAACGTAACTTTCCCTAAAAGAAAAAGAGTTAAAGACGCAGATATTTTTGAAATATTTGACGCAAGTCAAAAGTTTGACGAAAACACTTTTGTTATTAACAGAAGTCCAATTTTCTTTATTTTGGACGACAGTAGAAAGGTTGTAAATCCTGTTGGTGAAGTTACAAGCAAATTAAAAGTTTTAATTTCTTACATTTTAACAGATAAAAAATTTATAGATTTGGTTAGCGGGGCATTAAATTCGCTTGAAATTTATAATTTAGATTTTATTTCTTCAAGTTTAAGTGAAGCGTTATATTTGCTTGACCCAGAAGTTCGTGATGGTGGGGCAGTTCTAATTGATTGCGGATACATAACAACAAGCGTAAGTTTGGTTAAAGGTGACGGACTGCTTGCATTAAAAGCGTTTTCTATGGGCGGG
>DLSG01000115.1:0-3497 GCA_002501285.1 Christensenella sp. UBA7868
GGACCGTATATTTTATATTCTTATTGCCGATGTAATAAAATTTTGAAAAAATTTGCACAAGAAAAAGTGGATTTTTCTAAAAAAAGCAAAAACGAATATGAAAGAAGTGTTAAACTTAAACTTTTAGGATTTGCACCAAGTTTTATGCGTGCATTTTCCGAGCGTAAACCAAGTATTGTTGCAGATTATTTGTTTGATTTATGTTTAAAATTAAATTTGTTTTACGAAAATAATAGATTGCAAGATCAGTCAAATAGTGAATATTTAGATTGTTGGCTTGCACTTATTAAATTAAGTCTTAAAACCTTAAAACAATGCTTGAATTTACTTGCTATTAATACTATTGAAAAAATGTAATTAAAAAAATTAAAAATAACTATTTTTATTTGACAAAATTTAAAATTTAGCACATAATAATTTTAATGAAAAAGGGAAAAAGTAATGTAAAAAAAGTTATTTTAATAATTTTAGCCTGCCTGATTTTTGCTGGCGGGATTTTTTGTGCTATTTATTTTTTAAGCAAACAAACTTCTGAAAGATTTTACGATGTTAAAATAGACGAAACATCTGGCGAAATTTCGCTTTCTGCTCCAAAATCAAGTTTGTCGCCTAATGATAATATTATTTCAAGACCAATTAGATTTATTTTAAGTGAAGATAGTGATGATTGTTATGTTAGGGCTAAAATTGTTTTTGAAAATTATAGTAATGATAGCAGAGTTTTAAGTTTTGTTAGTCAACTTAATTTTAATATAAAAAACATTGTGACTCATAGCGACGAAATTTATGGGTGGACATATAGTGAAGAAGATAACGCTTTTTATTTAACAACTGGTGATGAGAACCTAAAAGTTGTTACAAAGTATGATGATAGTTATGTATTTTTAGATCGTTTAATAGTGCCAAACACAATTGAACAAATGTCCACATTAAATAGTAATGGTGACAATGTTCAAATAAACGAAGATATTGTTGTTCATGTTATGTTTGAAGCAGTGCAAAGTACGCTTGCTGTTAAAACACCAAGCATTGAGAATGTTAGGGAATATTTCGATTTAAACGCTTTGCAAACAGAAAATGGTTATATTTCTCAAAATGGTTTTATCACGAAATGTATTCTTAATCAAGATTGTTTAGTGTTGCCAAAAACTGTTGGAAATGATTATATTTTAGGTATAAAAGGTGAAGCATTTGAAAACTTAAATATAAAACAAATCATTGTTCCTGCAAGTTATATTATGTTTGATAACAAGGCATTTTCAAATTTGATAAGTTTGAATTTTGTTGCATTAAAAAATCAAGTAAATATTGTTTTAAAGGAAGAAACTTTCACGCCAAATAGTGGTCTTGAAATATACACAACAAAAACATTATTAGATAAAATTTCTGAAAATTATTCAACATTTAATTATTATACAAGTTTTAAACAGGCTTTAAATTTGGATTCTTCTGATATTTCAACGGTTGNNAACTCAATATATTTATTCTGACAATTTAACAAGCATTGAAGGAGATTTTAGAGCTTTAAACGCACTTAAAGTTGTTGATTTGCCAGTGCTTGAAAGTGTTAATGAAAATATGTTTGCAAGTTTAACAAGTCTTGTCAGCGTAGAATGTCCTAATGCAAAAACTGTAGGGGCAAGTGCGTTTAATGGCTGTATTAAACTTGCTAGTGTAGTGTTTGATAAAAATGTAGAAAGTATCGGGGAAAGTTGTTTCTTTGGTTGTTCAAATCTTCAAGAAGCCCAGTTTACAAAAACTTTAAAAATTATCCCTTCTCAATCTTTTAGAGGTTGCACAAGTTTAACAACAATATCATTAAATCAAGAACAAACAGAAGTTAAAGCAAGTGCTTTTTATGGTTGTTCAAAATTAAAAAGTGTTAAAATCTCTTCACTTCTTTCATGTGAAGATTATGGATTTGGTGAATGTGCAAATTTAAAATGGATTTTTATTGAAAATATAAATGAAAATCTTACAATTTCGGATAAAGCCTTTTCAAGAACAAACGGAGCGATTAGTCAAAACTTAAACATTTTATTTAATAACAAAAATGTTAAAACAAATTTTGAAACAAAAAACCCTCAAACTTCTTCTATCACCGCTTTTGCTGAAATTAGCAAAGGAGAATTAAAGAGATTTGAAGGTAGTTTAAAAACATTAGATTTATCTGATTTAAATCTATTAGAAAAAATCACAAAAATAGGGAATTCGGCATTTAAAGATAATAAAACCTTAACTAATTTAACTTTGCCTTATTCAATAAAAGAAATAGGTGATAACTTTATTGATAATGCTGAAAAACTTACTAAAATTACATTCAAATGTTATGTTTGTCCAAGAATTAGTGAAAAAACTTTTGAGAATGTCAATGAAAATTTACAAATTTTTGTTCCAACAAGTTTAGTTGAAATTTATAAACAAACATATAATGGCTATAATTTGAATATTATAGGAAGCGATTAATTTAATTCAAAGCCCTGCTCTTTAGATGGGGCTTTTATTTTTTCATCATCTTCAAGTTTTATTTTGTCAATAGTTTTAAATACGGTTTTTTCAAGTTCGCTGTTTTCAGAATAATCAGCATAACAATAGTTGTTAATTCTGTTGTTTTCAAAAAGTTTTAGCATTAATTCTTTTTTGATTGGAAGGTCTTCATAAACACCAATTGATGTACCTCCGTTTTTTACAACTATGCTCATGCATGGAATATCTGTGGCGCTGTCGCCGATATAAATCATGTTTTTGAAAGGAACTCGTGAGTTGTGGTCGATTAATCTATCATTAATTTTTGGGTCGTTTTCTTCCAAAACATCTTTTTTTATTCGATATAAATATTGCGTTTTGTTTGTGTAATTTATTGCAAAAGCAGGCCAAACTGGGTTGCCCTCATTATCGTAAATATAATCAGAAGCGTAAATCTTTTTAAAGTTTTTTGCAATGCTTGTGTTTTGAATAAATTGTTTTAATCCTGAACTTATAATATAGTGTTCAACTGTATAACCATTCTTTTTTGCATATTTGTTAATTCTATTAAACCAAGTTTCTAAACCCTTATAATAAACTGCATTTTTGCCGAAATTTTCAAAGTCTTGTTTAGTAATTGAGATGCCTTTCTGTTTTGCTTTTAAAACAGCATAATACATATAAGACAACACATCGTCTAGGCAACCTAATGTTCTAAGAGAATTTACTTCGCCCCAAAATTCACCTGGTGTTATTCCAAGTTTATCAAAAAAGCCATAATCAAAACTAGAATCTAATGGTGCTAAAGTTTTATCATAATCATAACAAATTGCAATAATTTTTTCTTTATTTTTTTTCATGTAATAAATCTATCACATTTTAGGTTTTTTTTCAATATATTTTAATAAAATTATTTTCACACAAGCGTTTTATTTGACAAAATTGAAGGCTGTTTATATAATATAAGTATAATTTATAAAGTAAAAGGACGGAATTTATGGAAAATAATCCAACAATGGATAAAATAGTTA
>DLSG01000115.1:3557-3739 GCA_002501285.1 Christensenella sp. UBA7868
AACACTTGGGACTATGGCCCAGTAGGTGTAGAAATAAAAAACAACATCAAAAAAGCATGGTGGAAAATGTTTGTTCAAGAAAACAAGAATGCTTATGGTGTTGATGCGGCAATTTTAATGAATGCAAGAGTTTGGGACGCTAGTGGTCACACAACAAGTTTTTCAGACCCAAAAATGGATTG
>DLSG01000046.1:0-470 GCA_002501285.1 Christensenella sp. UBA7868
TGGAGGTATTATGACGGTAGTATTAACACATCACGCTCTCGACCGAATGAAGGCGAGAACTAACTTTTCACCAACGAGAGCGCAAGAGATTGCTGAGGAAGCTTATTACTGTGGAAAAGATATTTCCGATTTCGACTCTTCCGTCTCGCGCTATTTAAATAACGTATTGGAAGCATCGAGCGGAGATTGTTTAAAAGTTCTCGGAAATGACATTTATTTGTTTGNNAACGGATGTTTAATAACAACGTTTCCAATTCCTAATAAATTATTACAAAAAACAAGGAGTAAAAAGAATGGAAAGAGTTGTAAGAGTAGGTAAACATTTTTTGTTTTACCTATTTCAACTAACATGGGGCTTGCCCCTTACGCTTATCGGTCTCGTCGGAGCGATAGCAATGTTGATAACTGGCCACAAGCCAAAAAAGGTTGGTTACTTCATTCAGTTCACGGCAAAAAAAGATAATAGCGGG
>DLSG01000046.1:491-4735 GCA_002501285.1 Christensenella sp. UBA7868
TTCAACAAAAATATCGCGACGCACGAAATGGGGCACTCTTCTTATCAACAACTATGGTTCGGACCGCTCGCTGTCATAATCGTAACTATTCCGAGCGTGATTAGATTTTGGTATCGGGAATTTATAGCAAGATTTGATGAAGAAAAGGCTAAAAAATTACCTCCTTATGATTCTATTTGGTTCGAGAGAACGGCAACTAAGTATGGTAAAAAGTTCTTCGATAAAATGGTAACGGACGGTATTGTTCAGGAGGATATATTTTGCAACCAATAATTATGTACGGAGAACCAGTTAAAAACAAAATGTTTGAAAATTGGGAACCAGACAAAACAGCTCGCCTAACTATCTTATCTAACGGAGAAGATGAGGCTGGTAAAGTGTACGTCAGAAACAAAATCGAAGAATGTAATCGGCGCGGAATAAAAGCTCGTAAGTTTGATATTTCTTTGCTCAATAAACAAGAAGTAATGAACTTAATACACGACGTCATAAACGATACGGGTGAATTCGGGTCTTTGCAGAAAAATTATATTATACTACAAAAGCCAATTCCGAATCATCTAAAACCATATGAATATCTGTTTGATAACGAAATAGAAACTCATAAAGAATGTGATATCGACGCGTTTTGTGGAGACTTATCAAACGATTTTTACACGCCAGCTACTCCACTCGGAATTATGAAAATGCTTGATTATTATATCGGCTTAAAAAATCTTGACGGGATGGATGCTGTCGTTATAGGCAGATCAAAAATCGTAGGAAAACCAATAGCAGATTTATTAACGAAAGCAAATTGTACTGTAACGACTTGTCATTCACACACAGAAAATTTACCGTGGTATACGAAACATGCAAAGCTTATCATAAGCGCTATCGGTAAACCAAAGTTTATAACATCCTGGTACATAGGAGACAACAGACCAATCGTTGTTGATGTTGGGATAAATAGGGATGAAAACTTTAAATTATGCGGGGATGTTGATTTCGATTCCGTCAAAGATAAATGTTCTTATATAAGTCCAGTGCCAAAAGGTGTTGGAGTTCTTACGGTCGCAAGTCTTATCTATAAAATGGGAAATAAAATCTAATTGTATAAGGAGATAGTAATGAAAAATAATACGATTATTTTTGGAAGTTCAGACTACCCGTCGGAAGATGGCGTGAAAACAGATTGTCGCAATGCTCAAATATCATTAAAAAAAGATTCATTCGTGAAGTTGATGGAATTCATTGAGATCCAATGGAATTTAGAAGATTCAGCGAGCAACGAACTTACAAAAGCTTACGGGTATTGTGACTTCTACCCATCTACAAAATGGTCAGAACAAATTCTGAGTTTTTTAGAAGAAACAACCAATGACTCGTATGGGTTTATCGAGAAATTCATATACGAATTAAATTTCGGTAACGATTACTTCGATGGTGCGTGTGTAGATAAAGAAGGGAACGAAGTAAATCTTTCTAATGCTGGTGAGCTTTATGAAGTTTTACTCAATCATTATAAAAAATAAAAGATAATCAGGAGATTNNATTTTAAAAGTTGTTAATGCAAGACAGATAGTATTGAAAAGACAGAACCAACCACTCAAATTCTCTACCGCTTATAAATTCAGAAAATTTATAAACGAGACAGAAGACGCGGAAAAATTCTTTAATGAAAAGAGAGACGAGATTATAAAGAAATACGCAGAAAAAAATGATAGCGGTGAAATTAAAGTCGACGAAAGTGGTAACGTTAACTTTAGAAAAGAAGACATCGAAAACGTTAATAAAGAATATTCGGAACTTGTAAAAACCGATATTTCAGTTTGCATCAAATTCAAACCAGAAGAACTTGAGAGTCTTGATCTCACAATCGCAGAAGTAGACACTCTTTCCGACCTTATCGAAGAATGAGCTAAAAAATAAAATAATATTTTAGAAAGAGGTCAAAAATACTTGACTTCTTTCTTTTATTATGTTATAAAAGAATAAAGGATATCCCCTATACTTTAGAATAGGGGTGAAAAATATGTGGAACAGTAATAGTCATAGCAAATATTTACTTCAATATCATTTGATTTTCGTTTGTAAATACAGAAAGAAATTATTTCTCTTTAGGGGTATTTCAGAGGATATCAAACAATTTTCTTATGAAATCTGCAAACGATTTAATGTAAAAATAAAGTATATGGAGACCGATAAAGATCATATTCATTATATGATCGAAACAAGACCAAATTGCAATTTATCCAACATTGTTAAAATATTGAAATCGTATACGACGTTTCATATTTGGAAACTACATTGGGATATTTTAAAAAGAGAATTCTGGAAAGAGAATACTTTTTGGACAGACGGGGACTTCGTTTGTAGTGTCGGAAACATATCTGAAGAAACATTAAAAAATTATATTGAAAATCAATGGTAAATACTTGACAAGTAATTCGTATTGTGTTATACTATACACATAAAATAAAACAAGGAGGTTTATATGAAATTAAATAAAGCATTCAAATACAGATTGCTCCCAAATCAAGTTCAAATAGACCTTCTTGCAAAGACTTTTGGTTGTTGCAGATTTGTTTACAATAAAATGCTTGAAGATAAAATCAAATATTATGAAGAAACCAAGAAGCATTTATCTGTAACACCAGCGAAATACAAACAGGAATTTGAGTGGTTAAAAGAAGTTGATTCTTATTCGTTGTGTAACGAGCAGATGAATTTGCAGGCTGCTTTTAAAAACTTCTTTCGTGCTCCAAAGATTGGATTTCCTAAATTCAAGAGTAAAAAGAATGATAAAAGTAGTTATACAACGAGCAACGTAAATAATGTAATGAGAATTGACGACAATCATCGAATTCACTTAAGCAAACTCGGTTGGGTTAATTTCAAAGAACACCAAAAAATTCCAACCGACTATAGAATTAAATCAGCAACAATTACTAAAACTCCATCTGGTAAGTATTACATTTCGGTTTTAACGGAATACGAATACGAAATTCCCGAAAGAGTTTTAGACAAAACCAAATCTCTCGGATTAGATTACAGTTCTCATGATTTTTATGTCGATAACCAAGGCAGAAGTCCAGAGAATTTACGTCATTATTACATAGATTTGCAGGGTAGGCTTGCTTTCCATCAAAGAAGGCTTTCGCATATGGTAAAAGGTAGTAACAACTATCTCAAACAGAGNNGAAAGAATTTCTAACCAAAGAAAAGATTTCGTAGAAAAAGAATCAACAAAACTTGCAAGCTTATACGACATTGTTTGTTTAGAAGATGTTGATTTATCAAACATCGCCCAGTCGTTAAAACTTGGCAAAAGCACATTGGATAATGCTTTTGGAATGTTTAGAACTCGATTAGAGCAAAAGATGGCGTTGCAAGGAAAATTGGTTGTCAAAATAGATAAGTGGTTTCCTTCAAGCAAACTTTGCAGATTCTGCGGTTGCATCAATAAAGACTTGAAGCTATCTGACAGAATTTGGATATGTGAATGTGGCGAAATTCTTAACAGAGATGAAAACGCCGCAATCAACATTCTTAATGAAGGACTAAGGCAGATAGTTTAATTTAAATAGAACCGTTGGAACGGCGGGGATAGCTTGTTGATACTGATATCATTGGATATCTTGAGCAAGAAGCTCCGATGCTAAAGCATCGTGAGTAGTTCACTATGCGTGTAATCAAAAAAACAGATTATATAGGTCGATTAAATAAAAAGGGATAATATTATGAAGATAATAAAGATATTGGCAGAGATACTTATGCTCCCAGCTTATATTTTTGCTGGAATTTTAATGGGAATACTATTGTGTCTTGACGATATTATAAAAATTATTAACGGAGGTCTTTAAAATGTTGAGAAAAATTGAAAGAACTTACATCGTTACTTTCAAAGATGGCAGGTCCACGGAAGATTGGCACGATTATCGAGAAGAAAAGTCTGTTGAAATTTCAGACATAAACACAATTGCCGAAAAACACGGAATTGTTTTTGCGATTGGAAAATCAGTCGACAATTCTATTATTATGAAATGTTGTGCAACCAAATCGACTGGGAAAAAATGTTTGGAAGAAATTAGATACTTCTTAAATTTTGTAAAAGAGGCTTTCTCGGAAATGCTTTTTGTTCTATATAACGAAACTATTTCCGACAGATTGTGGTGAATACAGATGATATGTGAAGTTAATGAATGTGTCGGCTGCCCAGAAGGTGTTCCATGCATTGGTGATTCTTGCCCGCTAAGACATGT
>DLSG01000046.1:4749-6843 GCA_002501285.1 Christensenella sp. UBA7868
TTCGGGAGATTATTGTTTAAAATGTGCCAGCTCTTTGGGGCTAATCGATATTTCAGAAGATGATCATTATTAAAACATTTTTTAAAAAAATATGCGTGGGGTGATGAAGTGGAATTTTGTATTTCTAATGGTTTCAAGATTTTTACAATAGATAATTCGTTGATATTTACTGAATATGGATCAAATAAGATTCATTCTGTTTCGGTAGATACATTTGTTGACTTTATCTGTCATTTTTACAATTACTATTATAAGTGGNNGGTTGAAATATGGGGAAGAAACGTCTTTTTTTGTAAGTTCCATCGATGATATGTTGTGTTTAAATATAGAATTTAAGAAAGATTGTTTCCATTTCTTTTTAATAACTTACGATTCAAAATGCGATAGAGAAAAGCTTATTACTACAATCCACAAATCGGACAAAAAAGAGTTTTTACTTATGTTACACAATATATACGGCGCATTATGCGACAACATGTATGAGAAACTAAAAGTCAGAGGAGGAGAATATGAAAATACTTATAAAGACGTCCGATGTCATAGAGATAAACGCTAAAAATTTTGAAGAAGCCAAAGAATTATTTTTAAATCAATTTTTCTCAGAGAATCCTAAGCGAATTAATTATCCAATAGAAATTTTCGAAGTGATTGATGCTGATATTGAGAGTGCGGAGAATGGTCCCTCAAACAAAGATAAAATTGCTGACAAAAATCCATAGAACCCATTTAAAACACTTGACAAAAAAAATTCATTGTGATATACTGTAAACATGATAAGTAAAACGAAAAAAACTTATTTTAAAGTTGCAGAACAAATATCAATGTTGAGCAATCATCGATGCAAGATTGGTTGTGTTGTTGTAAAGAATCACAGAATAATAAGCTCTGGTCATAATAGCGCGACGGAAACTCACGCGATTCAAGCCAGAATAGATAAAAAATATTTTGGATTCGATTGTCCTGGTTACTTGCACGCCGAAACAGACGCTTTGTTACCACTCATCAGGTCAAAGACAGACCTTACAAACGCAACTGTATTTGTATACAGAAAACTGAAAAACGGAGCTGGTTTGTCGCGCCCGTGCCCACGATGTATGAAACTTATAAAAAGTCTCGGAATAAAGAAAATAAATTACTCAACCGATTATGGTTATTGCGAGGAGGAAATATGACAGACGAGGAAATTAAAAATATATACGATATATTAGCCGATATTACGCTGGTTCTTGAAAAACATATTAAAGAAAAAACGTTTAAATCTAAACGTGAAATACTAAGTGATATAGACGTTATAAAGTCCCGTATTATAGATTGTCTCGAAAATACAAATAAAAAATGAGTAAAGAATAAATGGTAAAATTTGTTAAAATCGATACTTTCCAAAAGGTTAAAGATTTCGTAAATTTAATGCAGGATATCACAGAGGAGACTGTTTTACATTCTGAAAAATATTCCGTCGATGCGAAATCGATAATGGGCGTTTTTAGTCTTGATTTGTCTAAGCCGATCACGCTCGAGATAGAATTGTCACCCACCACGACCGTCTCCGATATACAAAGGATATCGGAGAAAATCTTACAATTTGGATACACGGATTAAGGAGAACTAAAATGAATAAATGTGAATTTTGCACTGCTTCGATAAACCAGAACGGGAATTTTGTATGCGCGGCAGCGGACGCCAATGACCGCCATTTCGAGTGCCAATATGCCCTAGAAAAGCTACTTAAAGTAATGGAGTTTCAAGCTAATAGCCGCAATACAAAAAATTACAACATCAACAAACGCACGGAGAATCGCAATAAGTGAATACGGTTATATTTTCGGATTACGATAGCGGCTTCCGTATTGTCGGCTGGAAAGTTCAGAAAACTAACTAAAAAAGCTTGACAAATGTCAAGTAATGTGGTATAATAAAAATACAATCAGAGAGGTAGTTATATGGATTACACGATTAGTTACGAAAAAGATATACAAACCAGACTCGACAGAAACGAGAAGTTATTGCGGTCTAAAACCGCACAGATAGCCGACTTACAATATGAGGCTGAGTTAATTACTGACACTTCTATTAAGATTATTCGCGGGATTTCCG
>DLSG01000068.1 GCA_002501285.1 Christensenella sp. UBA7868
AAAAAATTATTTTATAAATATAGTATAAATTGGATTGACAATTAATATATTTTGTGCTATTATATTTATATGAAATAGAATTGTTATTTTATATAAGGAGGTTATCATGTTGTGAGATTATTTTTGGATTGTGATGATACAATTATGAATTCTTCTGAATGTATTATCAATTTGTTAAACAAAAAAAACGGAACGAATAAAACGATCAGAGATTTAAAAGATTTTCATTATCGCTCAATCGACAAAACATTAACCGACGAAGATGTTATTAAACTTTTTGAATCGGATGATTTTTGGGGCTCTGTTGATTACAACGGCGACTTTTTGGAAATAAAAGATTTTATTGATTCGAATTTCGATGTAGAAGTTGTTAGTTGCGGTACAAAATTGAACTTAGAGAAGAAAGAACAGAAATTGAAATCGCTTGGTTACAAATTTACAGGTGTTTTAATTAAAGAAGATTCAGATTTATGCAAAAATTGTGTAAATATGCAGGATGGTATTCAGATTGACGACAATATGGAAAGTATTAAAAATACTAATGCCGCAATCAAAATACTTTTTCAAAACAATAACGATTTTACGTGGAACAAACCGAAACCAAACATAGATAATTTATACGTTGTCCAAACCTGGAAAGAGATTTTCCAGATTTTAGAGTTTTTAAAGAAAAATCCAGATTTTGTAAAAAGGGGTTATTAAGATGCGGGTAATTTTAGTTTCGGGGAAAGCAAGATGCGTAAGTGGTGACACGGAATTTTTTAATGGGTTTGGGTGGAAAAAAATATCCGACTATAGCGACGGAGATAAGGTATTACAATTTAATCATGATAATTCAACATCTCTTGTAAAACCATTGGATTTTATAGTAAATAAAGATAGTAAATTCGTTAGAATAAAGAATGATACATTTGAAGCAATTTTTACCCCAGACCATAATATTGTGTATGGAATTAATAAATATGGCAGAAATAAATTTTATAAAAAACCATTAAATAAATTGAGGAGTAATTATGAACATAATTCGAACGGATTTAGTGGTTATATTCCCGCGACATTTTATTATAATATTGGTTCTGGTAAAAATTTATCAGACGATGAACTTCGACTTAAGATAGCTATTTTTGCCGATGGAACGTTTCCAATAGCTCAACAAAATAATTATTATAATTGCTCATTTAATTTAAAAAAGGCATATAAAATTGAGAGGTTAGAATATCTTCTTAAAAAATTAAATATTCAATACAGAAAATATAATTGTAAAAATGATTTTGTAAAGTTTTATTTTCATTATGAAAATTGCAAACACTTTGACGAAACATGGTATAATTGTAATGCTCATCAGTTTGAAGTTATAAATAATGAAGTTGTTCTTTGGGATGGGAATAGGAAAAATAAATATTCAACGAATAATAAATTCGATGCCGATTTTATTCAATTTGTTTTTACTGCTTGCGGAAGGAGATCTTCAATAAAGGAAGATAATAGAATTGGAAAAATTCTCAAAGGAAATTATTTGAGGAAAAATATTACGTACACGGTTCATGCATCTATTACTGATAAATATACTTTGGGTTCTAGACATAGAAATTCTGAGAGTTCTATATTTTGCGATGTAGATGAAACAGCGAATAGCTATTGTTTTACGGTGCCAAGCGGAATGTTGGTTCTCAGATACAAAGATCATATTTTTATTACAGGTAATTGTGGTAAAGACAGTTCGGCTTTTATAATGAAAGAGTTATTAGAAAAGCAAAAAAAGAAAGTTTTGATAATTCATTATGCAGATTATTTAAAGCTTTTTTGTAAAACATATCTTGGATGGAATGGTGATAAGGTCTCAACCGATGGGAGAAAGCTTTTACAATGGTTTGGTACCGACGTGGTTCGTCATAATTACAAAGATACCTGGGTCGATATGATTGTGGCTTTATTAAAAGGTATAAAAATATTGTACGATTATATAATAATCCCCGATGTCCGTTTCCCGAATGAAATCGATAAAATGTGCGACAATTTTGATTGTGCTACGGTTCGCGTAATTCGTCCAAATTTCGACAATGGTTTAACAGAAGAGCAGAAAAATCACCCGAGCGAGAGAGCTCTTGACGACTACCCAATGGAATATGAATTGATTAACGATGGCGACTTGGAAAAATTATTGGAAACCACGAGAACATTTCTTAAAAATATTGGCTAAAGGAGAAAATAATGCCAGTTTTACAAAATTTATATCAGATTTATAAATTACCGTCTGGTTTAATTGTAAAAAGTGATTTAAAGCTCGAAAATTATAACCGAAAACGTGCAATTCAAGACGGAAACCTCGTAAGCGTCGGCGACAATATGGTTTTTTACAAAATTCGTGATTATTACGGCGATACGAGAAGCCACCAAGAAATTTTTGAAACAGTTCAGAATCTACGAACAACGCTTAGAATTTGTAAAAGAGAAGGAAAAATACTCGAAGGACACATTGTAAATCAGCAAATTCAGGACATTCTTTTTGTAAAAGATATAATCGTAGTTGTTTGTGAAAAGAAATCCGAATATCTTAAAATCGGAATGAGAGGTTTTGAGGTAAATGGGGTCAGATATACGAGGCTTTGCGCGGGTGCGGGAAATTTGCGTCGGAACAGCGCAATTTACGTTAACGAAAAGCTTTACCCGTATCTTTATGAAACATTTATGTGCGGGCTTGCCGATAAGCTCAAGGAAGCGGTTTTGCCAAAGCTCGGTGCATATTTTGCACTTTCCTTTTCTTCGGTTTTGTGGGTAAGGACGCCGCGAGTTTGTGTAATCAAGGACTTCGAAACAACACTTCCAAATCAAAACGTTGACTTCATTTGC
>DLSG01000037.1 GCA_002501285.1 Christensenella sp. UBA7868
CTAACTGCAAAATTGAAGACGTCATTGATTATGAGCAACCAACGGGTTATATCGTCAATTCTGACAAGTATATCGTAGATGGAAAAACGCCGGTATTAACTGCAAACAAAGCGTTTTTTCTCGGTTATACAAACGAAAAAGAAGGTATCTACGATAAATCTGACTGTATAATTTTTGATGACTTTACTCTTGATTTCAAATATGTAGATTTTCCGTTTAAGGTAAAATCATCTGCAATTAAAATTTTAACAGCAAAGAAATCTATAGAATTGAGATATTTTTATGAATACCTTTTATTTCTAAATCTAAACACAAACGAACATAAACGACACTACATTTCAGAAATAGCCACATTGCCATTGTATTTACCTTCGATAGATGAGCAAAGACGCGTGTTAAATGTTCTTAATGCTATTTCATCTAAAATAACAGTAGAAGAAAAATATAAAACCACTTTACAGACACAGAAAAAGCATTTTCTTAACGCTATGTTTATATGAACATAGCGTTAAGAAGAAAACTTTTTTGGAGATATAAGTTTGCTAAAATCCTTTCTTCGTCTGCAATTAACTTATCGTATGTTGATAATAAACCATCAATTTTTTCTAAATAAGTTTGACTTGTCGGAATGCGAATGTTGTAAGATAAAATATCTTCGTTTTTGATATTTTTTTGTGCTGCACCTTGTCCAGCATTGCTCATATCCTTTTCAAATGAAGAATTAGACAAATATTGATAGATATACGCTTTTATCAAGTTGTTTTTGACGTTCAATTTTGCAACTCGTTGATTGAGTAGATAATTATCACCATCAACAATAGATATCCGTCCCACATTACCGGTTAAAGAAATAAGTATATCTCCATTATTAAGGATTTGTTGTTCCTGTATATTATCGGGCAATATATCAATCCTGTTATAATCTCCTGAAATATACTTATCTCCCGTTACATTTCCGATAGTTACAATCTTATATTTGCCATCACTAATGTATGTTTTACTATTAAACGAATATCCACCGTAAATATCTGCCACTTGTCTGATTTCAATCGTTTTATCACAATAAGAACTATTAAATAATTTGCGATTAAGTTCTTTCAATAGCGAATAAAAATCTCTAATTAAAGGAATTAGAGAACGAGTCGTAAACGGCGGTTGGCAATGGAAAAAACTTGATGAATTGATACAAGAAGGCATTGTTCGGTTAAATCGTGGAAACATTATTCCAAAACACCAAAAAGATAATACATATAAATACCCCGTATATTCTTCATCAACTCAAAATAATGGATTGATGGGTTATAACAATACCTATATGTTTGACAAAGAATTGATAACGTGGTCTATTGATGGCGGCGGAAATTTCTTTTATCGCAAAAAGCATAAGTTTAACGTTACAAATGTTTGCGGAATAATGCAAGTCGATGAAAACGTTTACTCTTATAGATTTATAGCGGAAATGCTGACATATCAGCACTCGAAAATGAAGTTTGATTATCAATCAAAGGCTCATCCAAGTGTTATTTCTTCATTATACTCATTGCCTTGTTTGCCTATTTCGGAGCAAAATTCTTATTGCCAGTTATTTGTTGCTTTGGATAGAAAAATGCAAATCGAGCAATACGGTCTAAACAAATTAAAAGAGCAGAAAAAATATCTGCTCTCAAAAATGTTTATATAAACATTGACTGTAAGAGAAATGCTTTTTGCTTTTGTAGAGCCGAGAGCATTTCTTTTTCTATTTGAATTTTTGTTTTAAGTTTTCGCATTTTAGATGCAACACTCAATTGAATAGTAATGTCTGGCAAATACAGTAAAACATTTTTTATGTGTTCAAAATACAAATGCGTTATAGTCGTTCCTTGGGCATATTTTGCAAGATTTCTTTTAGCGATAGTATTAAGATAGTAACTTATGTACTCGTTATTAAAGCCGGGTAACAATTCGAGAACAAACATATCTCCACCAAGCAATACCCCTTTTTCATTTAATGCCGAGGGTGCGATTAGGGACATAGCATCAACAGTTGTTGATGATGGAAATAATATCTCATTACCTTGACTTATATAACCGTCAACATTTGTTCTTGACTTTATTTCATTGATTACTTCATTATATGTAGTAAACAATTCTCCATACAAAATACATTTTTTTGATCCGCTTTCTGTTAAGTTTTCTTTTGATAAAAGACCTACTGAATGGCATTTTACAATATCGCATAAACGATATTCCTTTTTGGCAGGCTTACTTTGTAATTGCGTATAAAGTCCTTTAATTAGGGTTTCATATTTGCTAATGATTTTGTTTTGGACTTCTATCTTCCTATCAATCGCGGACAAAAATGTAGCAATTTCCGTTTGTTCTTCGATACTTGGAACGGCACATTTTGTTTTTTTGATTTCACTATTAGAGATTTCAAGGAATGTTGAACCTGACGCATATTTGATAAAATGCCGTTTTTGCGTCTGCGCTAAATAATAAAGAAATTCATTATTTACGCTTTTTTTAGGTATTAAACTCTGAAATCCCTGATTTGTAGTGCAATCTTTTTGTGCGATGGAGCATTCTCCGACAGTGGCTCGGCTACTCAACAAAATACTACCTGCTGGCAATATTTTTGCGCTTGATTTTTGTAAACCAAGTTGTGAAATTGTCCGAATACTCGTAGAAACGTATTTTGAATGTCCAACTTCTGTCGGTGTAAACCATTGAATATCGCCATTCCAAAGCGTAGAGTCCGTTGTATCTGGTGTTCCGCCACCAACAACTTCTGCGATATCCGATAAACGTTTTGCTGACCAGTTATTTTGGAATTGCTTAAATCTCAAAGTTGGAAC
>DLSG01000075.1 GCA_002501285.1 Christensenella sp. UBA7868
GTAGTCTTTTAGCTTATACGTTTCTATCACATGGTATTGAGTATTAGGATACGCCCCCCTTCTAATTAAAATATCTATAAGTCTTTTGTCTACTGTCAAAATCTTACTTGTGCACATAAGGTCACATAAATTAATTATTTTATCATATATAGAATACTCGTAATCTTTCAAAAAATTCTGTAAAAACTCTGTCACTGGAGGTACACCACCAGCAGTACAATACACATCATTATTAAGATATGAATGTGTTAAACATATTCTACAATACTCGTCGTCCACGCCCAATTCTTTCAAATAATTATAGCCGTTTATAGCGTGATTATGAAAGTCTCCTATTCTCTTTCCTATATCATGTATATATCCTAATGTTTTAGCTTTTTCTCCATCCAAATTCAAAGCATCAGCAATAACTGAGGCCGCTCTTCCAACACATATTGAATGCTCTATCCAATTGGTATTTGGAGTTATATTTCTTGCTTCATCTAGCAATTTTAATGCCATATCGCTTGTTAGTTTCATATTATCACCTAATTATTGTACTTTCTATAAAAAAGATTAGCAACTTACAAAATCGTGTAGCCAGTAAGTTGCCTTAAAATGGAGCCTTAACTTTTCTTATATTCGAAAAATTATACTCCCAAGATTGATTAAATCAACTAAATAGATTATATAAAAATTATTATTAATTTTCAAGCCAATTATTGAAAATAACAAAAGAAAATAGTATAATTAGAGCGTATAGTAAGTTGAAACTAGTTCTAATTGCTAAATAGTAAGTTGTCGTTGAGATTAAAATTTATTATGAGGAGATGTATCTTATGAAAAAGAAAATATGTATTGGTATAGGAATAATTTTAATTATACTTATAGTTGCAGGAATTATTACAAATTATGCAGATAGTGGTAGAGTAACAACAGGACATGAGCCAAAGTATTGCATAAAAGTGGTTAGCTATGATGGAAGTAAAGTAACTTATTGGGGATTAGGTTATAAAGTAATTCGTTATGTTGGAGTATCTCCAAATGAACCTTATGAAAATAATATTGGTACAAATTTAAAACAAATTCGAAAAACACTTTGCTTAACACAACAAGAATTTGCAGACAAATTAAATGTTTCTCGTTCTTGTGTCAAGCATTGGGAAAATAACGAAACAGTTCCAAATGCTTATATGTTAAGAAAAATGAAAGAGGTTTTTAATATAAGTTACGAGGAAATTATAGATGGATAAATTAGTTGGCGAAAATATAAAATTAATTAGAAAATCTTTAAATTTATCTCAAAGAGAATTTGGTGAAAAACTTGGTGTTAGTCGTAGTTGTGTTGAAAGATGGGAAGTCGATAACACTGAACCCGACTTTAAAGCAATGAGAAAAATGAAAGAAGTTTTTGGTATTTCTTATGAAGAAATTATTGACGGAATTTAATTCCGTTTTTTTTAAGCAAAAGTGTTTGTAAAATCTAAATAGTTATCAATAATTTTAGTGTAAGTTTGTTTTATTTCGCTTGACATATTTTTTTCATCTGTTAAAGATAATAAATCTTCAAGCAAAGCGTTTGATTTTGCTAAATAGATTTTAGTATAGATTATGCTTGAATTTGAAGATTTTGAAAATTGTTTTGAAAAATCATTATATATTGTTTTGTTATTGTCAAGTATTTGTTTTATTTGCATTTTTGCCCCAGTGTTATCAAGAGTTTGTTTGTCAAATTCGGTTGAAATTGAATATAAATTAGTGTAATTTTCATAAAACAAATTTACCGCTTTTGTGAAAAGATTTAATAAATTTGAACTTAAATTTAATTTTAAGTTTATTGGTGGAAGTAAAATTTCAACAATCTCGGGTTCTAGTCCCGATTTTTTTAAGTTTTGTTGTACTTTTTTACAATCTTGTGAATTTTGATAGATTGAACTGATTACAAAGTATTTATCATTTTTAAAATAAACATACCCTGCCCCACCTTGACTTTGTTGCTTTTCGGAAATTTCTTTAGCAGACACTACTGTGTTAGCACTGTCTAGGCTTAAAGCATAAAGGACTTTTGCGTTTGTTATAAAACTTGAATTTACATTTACAATTTTATTAACCACTAAAAAATTTGAAAATGCAAGCGAAAAAAATACAACAACCGATATAGAAAAAATTACAAATAGCACAGTTAAAACAGATTTTTTCTTTATTTGTTTTTTAGAGTTAGATTTATAATTATATCTATATTTTGCATAAGCGTCATATTTATTTTTCATGCCAATTTCCCTTTTATACTATTATTTAATTTCAAAATATATATATTTTTAAAATCTTTTGTTTAAAACTTTTTAGATAAAAAAATTAAAAATTTTGTTTAAAACAGTAAGATTTAAAAAAAAGTTGGCACTAATTCTTTACAATTTGATAAAAAAAAATTATACTTTTTGCATGGAGGAAATATGAAATTAAAACCTTTATTTGATAAAGTTGTGCTTAAAGAAGAAAAACCAAGCGAAACTACTACAAGTGGTATTTTTTTGCCTGTATCAGACAAAGAAAAACCTCAAATTGCACTAGTTGTTAGCGTTGGCGAAGGCGGAACTATTGACGGAAAAGATGTTAAAATGGTGGTTAAACCTGGCGACAAAGTTGTGTTTAGCAAATATGCTGGAAGCAATATTAAAATTGACGGCGAAGAATTTGTTGTTGTAAGACAAGCCGACATTTTAGCAATTATTGAAAAATAAAAATTTAGGAGAAATTTATGGCAAAAAAAATATTATTTGGTGAAGACGCAAGAAAAGCGTTAGAAAAAGGAGTTAATGCGGTTGCCGAAACTGTTAAAATTACACTTGGGCCAAAAGGGAGAAATGTTGTTTTAGAAAAGAAATATTCCACTCCCCTAATTACTAATGACGGAGTTACTATTGCAAAAGAAATTGAACTTGCTGACCCTTTTGAAAATTTAGGAGCAAATTTGATTAAAGAAGTTTCTATCAAAACCAATGATGTTGCTGGTGACGGAACTACTACAAGTTGTGTGCTTGCACAAAGTATTATTAAAGAAGGCATGAAAAACTTTGCAGCAGGTGCTAACCCAATTGTTTTAAGAAAAGGTATTTTTAAAGCAGTTGACGCTGTAACTAATGTTTTAAAAGAAATTTCTAAACCTGTTTCAAGCAAAGAAGATATTAAAAATGTTGCAACAATTTCAAGCCAAGACGAAGAAATTGGTTCTATTATTGCTGACGCTTTTGAAAAGGTTGGAAAAGACGGTGTTATTTCTATTGAAGAAAGTAAAACCATGAAAACTGAACTTTCAATTGTTGAAGGACTACAATTTGACAGAGGTCTTGTTAGCACATATCTTGCAACCGATATGGAAAAAGTTGAAGCGGTTTTTGATAACGCAAATATTTTAGTTACAGACAAAAAGATTTCTAACATTCAAGAAATTTTACCGCTTTTAGAGCAAGTTGTTCAAAACAACTTAAAACTATTAATTATTTGTGATGATATTGAAAGTGAAGCGTTAGCCACAATTGTTGTAAACAAACTTCGTGGAACATTTAATGTTGCAATTGTTAAAGCCCCAAGTTTTGGCGACAAAAGAACAGATATTTTAAACGATATTTGCGTGCTTACTGGTGCTAAACTTGTTTCAAATGATTTAGGCATAGAACTTAAAGATGTTAGTGTTGATATGCTTGGAAAAGCAAGACAAATTAAAGCAAGTAAAGACACTACAACAATTATTGAAGGTTATGGCGACAAAGACGAAATTAAAAACAGAGTAAATTTAATTAAAAATCAACTTTCAGAATGTAAAAGTGATTATGACAAAACAAAACTTGAAGAAAGACTTGCTAAACTTACTGGCGGAGTTGCCGTAATTCATGTTGGAGCGGTTACAGAAGTTGAAATGCAAGACAAAAAGTTAAGACTTGAAGATGCTTTGGCCGCAACAAAAGCCGCCGCAGAAGAAGGCGTGGTTGTTGGTGGCGGAAGTAGTTATTTATCAGCTATTCCCTCACTTGAAAAACTAATAAATTCGCTTTCTGGTGATGAAAAAATTGGTGCTAGCATTGTATTAAAAGCAATTCAAGAACCCATTAAACAAATTGCTAAAAACAGTGGTGTTGAAGGTAGCGTTATCATTAACACAGTTCTAAACAAAAATGATAATTCTTTTGGTTATGACGCTTTAAACGACAAATTTGTTAATATGTTTGAAGCAGGAATCATTGACCCAACAAAGGTTGCAAGAAGTGCTATCCAAAATGCTGGAAGCGTTGCTGCAACATTGCTTACAACCGAAGTTTTGGTTGTTGACGATGAGAAAAATGAAATTAAAACAAAAGATATAAACACAGATTTATAAAATAAAAAAAAATCATCAAAATTCAACTTTTTAAAATATTAATAAACGGAAATTTAGTTTTGGAAAACTCCAAAAAACAAATTTCCGTTTTTTTTTATTTCATATAAAATTTTTTCAAGAATAAGATATAACATGAGTATAATAATTGCTTTATTTTTAGGTATTTTACAAGGTTTAACCGAATTTTTGCCAGTTAGTTCAAGCGGACATTTGGTACTATTTCAAAACATTTTTGGGCTTTCAAGCGAAAACAATATTTTGTTTGATGTTATTCTTCATTTAGGAACCCTGTTTGCGGTTATAATAGTTTATAGAAAAACAATTTTAGATTTAATAAAACACCCCTTTTCTAAAAAAATGAGAATGCTTGTTGTGGGGACTATTCCAACCGTTTTAATAGCGTTAATTTTTAAAAAATTTTTTGTTAATTCATTTAGCGGAAACTTCCTTTTTATTGGATTTTTAGCAACCAGCGTGCTTCTAATTTTTTCATACTACTGTGAAAAACACAGCAAAAATCCCGAAACGATGTCTTACAAAAATATCATTGTTATGGGAATTTTTCAAGGACTTGCAATCTTCCCTGGTTTAAGCCGTAGTGGAAGCACAACTTCAAGCGCCCTTTTTATGAATGTTAGCAAAGATGAAGCCCTTGAATATTCCTTTTTGCTTTCAATACCTATTATCCTTGCAAGTTTGGTTTATGAATTATTATTTTCAAGCGTAGCAGTGTCAAATCTTGAAATTTTGCCCGCAATAATAGGTTTTATTGCAAGTTTAATTTTTGGCATAATATCAATTAAATTTATGAAAAAATTAGTTAAAAACAATACTTATATTTATTTTGCAATATATCTTATTTTGCTTTCTATATTTTTGATTTTAAACAAATATTGTATTAAATTATTTTAAAAACTTTGATTTTAAGTCTTTTTTTTACTAAATTTCA
>DLSG01000021.1:0-1389 GCA_002501285.1 Christensenella sp. UBA7868
TAAAAAATATGGAATAAAAAAGTCAAAAGAAGATGTCGTTAGAGCAAGAGAATCGACATGCTTAAAAAATTTTGGTTCAACAAACCCAATGAAAAATATTGAAATCGCACAAGAGCTTCGTTCCAAGCAAATAGACAATGGTAGAATTAAAAACATACCATACGAAGAACTTTTCGATATTCTTGTTAATAAAAAAATGCTTGTGACCAATGCGGCTAAATTTTTCAACACTTCAATAAGTACAATAAAGAGACTTGCGGCAGAAAACGCGATTGAGATTTGCAAAGAAGAATTAAAAACCGTTGATAAAGACGAGTTGGAAAATTATTATATTACAGAAAAACATACTCGTGAGGAATGCGCGAAACATTTTGGAATGTCTTATTCTCATATTAAGACGTTTTTAAAGAAATATAAAATCGAAAAAAGTAAAGATGAAATTTTTGAAAATATTAAACGTGGACATAAGCGTAAAACTGGATATGAATATGCTTTACAAAACCCAGAATCGATAGCAAAACAAAAAAATACGTATAAGAATAGAACAGAAGAGGAAAAGGCAGAAACGATAAAAAAACGTAAAAACACCTGTATGGATAGATTTGGTGCGGTCAATCCTTTATGTTCAGAAGATATAAAAGAGAAAGCATTTGCTACTAATATAGAGAGATATGGATATAAAACATCGATTCAAAATCCAGAAATTCGTAAAAAAGCGGAAGACACTTTATTTGATCGGTTTGGGGTTAGAAACCCATCTTTAGTTCCCGAGTTTAAACAAAAAAGAGAGAACACCATGCTAGAAAGATTTGGTGTTGGTAATTACGGAGAAATTGTCTTATCGGAAGATGTTAGAAATTTACTTAATGATAAAGATAAATTCAAAAAATACGTTTTAGATAATAAGTTATCGACAACGTATGATATTGCGGAGAGTATAGGGTGTTCAATTACAACTATTACAAACAGAATCCACGAATATAACTTAGAAGATTTGGTAAATAGATCCCAATCGCATTTTGAAACAGAAATCAATCGTATTTTGACAGATTGGAATGTTAGACATTATAAAACAAGACAAGTTTTGGATAGTAAACAAGAAATAGATTTTTATTGCCCGAATGAAGCAGTTGGCTTTGAATTTAATGGTAACTGGCCTCATTGTTCGATTAATAAAGATAAAAAATATCACATGGATAAATCGTTGGAAGCGCAAGAAAAGAATGTGAGATTTATTCACATATATGAATACGAATGGTGCAATCCTCAAAAACAGCCAATAATATTATCTTTAATGCGCGGAGCACTTGGGCTCTTTGATAAAAAAATATATGCAAGAAATTGTAAAATAAAAGAGGTTGGAACCAAAGAGTATTTTGATTTTTGCAA
>DLSG01000021.1:1442-2686 GCA_002501285.1 Christensenella sp. UBA7868
ATGAATTAGTTCAAATAATGAGTTTTTCGCATAATAATAAGTATGAATGGGAAATAATTCGTGAATGTTCTAAAATTAATACTCAAATAATTGGCGGTAATTCAAAGCTGTTTAAGCATTTTATAAAAATGCAAAATCCAAATAGCGTTTTTAGTTATTGCGATTTTAATAAATTTAACGGTAAAGGTTATGAACTACTGGGTATGAAATTTATAGGATATACTGGTCCAGATATGAAGTGGTATTTAAAGGGCAATATAGTTGTAAACAGAAGTCCGAGTAAAAATAAAGAACTCAAAGAAAAGGCCATTGCTCAAATTTGGGGTGCTGGTTCTAAAAAATATTTGTGGACAAAACTACAAGAAAATAATTAAAAACAAACAACGTCGCGTAAGCGGCGTTTTTGTATGATAAAAGTAGTAAAAGGAGAAAATTATGGCAACAACAACTAAAAAAGAAACCACCGAAGAAGTGGTAAAAGAAGCAAAACTCGTCGAAACTAAAGCGGCGAAATCCGACAACGTAGACGCGAAACTCGAAAAACTCACCGACCTTATGGCAACCTTTATGCAAGGCGTTATGATGAACCAGGCGAATCAAACCGTCGCCCAGCAGTCCGTGGAAAGTCTTCACGGTGGCAAAATCAAAATCGTTCACTTGGCGCAGATGGATCCGCAGCTCGGCACAATAATTCACCTTTCCAACCTCGATGTCGGTATGACGAATTTCGGCGAAGAAAGACTTTTGACGATTCAGCAGTTCGAAGAGCTTTTGTCGAAGCACAGAAGCTGGTTTACGAAAGGTCTTTTGTGTGTAGCGAAAGGTTACGAAGAAGAAGCGAGAACTTACGGCGTCACGACCGTTGACGAATGTCCAATTGATAGCACGTTTATCAAAACGCTCGGCGATGTTCCAATGACGAAAATCGAGGAGGTTTATAACAGACTTCCCGAATATGGTCAGGAAAATCTCGTAAGTTATTGGCTTAGATGCGCGTATGACGGAAATCCGAAATTTAGAGATATCCGCAGAGTTAAATCGTTTAATGATATAACTGGCGGCAAACTTGAAAACTTTCTTGTTGAACTCAACAGAAAGGTAGACAGCGGTGTTCAGTCGAATACCAGGCCGAACATTGTAAGATATTAAAATAGAATAATTAAATAAAAGCCCGATTTCATTATATGGAGTCGGGCTTAATTATATCGCGAAATGGAGTAGTGTCGAAAAACCATAGTTGCAAA
>DLSG01000072.1 GCA_002501285.1 Christensenella sp. UBA7868
AATTGACAAAGGCGACAATTCAATTAAAATGATAAAATTTGTTAGAAATAATCCTAATATTAAAATGATTTTAGGCAATCATGAATATAGTTTTTTACAAGAATATCACAACTTGATGAAAAATTTTAAAGACGGTGATAATATTAATTTAATTTTAGAAAAACTTCAAAACTACTTTCCTAACGAGTCCGAAAAACTTGACTGGGACGATATAGATTATCTAGATAGTTTACCTTATTTTATAGAAACCGAAAATTACATTTGCGTTCACGCTGGCGTAGAAATTGACTTGAATGATAATATAAAGCCCCTAAATAAAACAGATATAAATTATTTTTTATATGATAGAACGCTTAAAAGTTCAAGTTTTATACCAAAAATAAATAAAACAATTTTATTCGGCCACACCCCTTGTTACTACGAAAATTCCACAGGTACGTTTATAAAAACTCCACGCCAAGAAATAAAAAGCGCAAAACTTTTTAAAGATTATTCAAAAATACAACTAGATACAGGTGTTTATCTCACCAATATGTTAGGGACATTAAGACTTGAAGATATGCAAGAAATTTATGTAAAAGTATGATTCTTATATAAATCTTTGAATATAATATAAATATAAAAATTTATAAAAGGAGGAAATATATGACAAAAGAAAAAAGTTATCCATTTAAAGGCGGAAAAATTTTGGCACATAATATTGGTGCGTCTTGGCTTGTATCATATTCTTACTATAAATACATAGACGATACTCACACAAATTGGAAAAATGTTAAAACTTATAGTAGTCGTGAAAGTACATACAATAATAATAAAATTTATCATAAATACTGGCTAGAAGAAGTTATAAAAATGAACACATTAAAACTATCTAAAAATCAAATAAGCATAAATGGAAATAAAATAATAGAAATGGCAAAAGAAATATTAGATAAAAAAATCTTAAATTAAACCTTTTTTCTAAATAACCGCCTACCATCAACTACTCTTTTACATTATTATTAATAACAAAAGATAATAAAAACGGCTTATATTAAGCCGTTTTTTGATTAAAATAGAGGACTATCAACTTGATTGCTTACACAACTTTCGTTGTTAGATGCGGGTATTAAATAAAAAAAATGGAGATTTGTTCTCCATTTCTCTGGTTGAGGTAAATGGACTTGAACCATCGACCCCCGCCTTATCAGAGCGGTGCTCTAACCAACTGAGCTATACCTCAACGATCGTATTTTTTCGACTTTGATTGTCGCTAGCCTTTTGCTAGACTGGAATATAAATTTGGTGGAGATAATCGGATTCGAACCGATGACCCCCTGCTTGCANNTTTACTCAAGAATAACTGCAATGCTTATTTCCAGTGGAGACTAAGAGATTCGAACTCTCGACCCCCTGCTTGCAAGGCAGGTGCTCTAGCCAACTGAGCTATACCCCCAGAAAACTTATATAGTATAAAATATAACATTTTTTTTGTCAAGCATTTTTTAAAAAAATTTTTTAATTTATGATTAAATCTTTTATTTAATCTATTTTTCAGTAATGTTATAACAACTATTTATTATTTTTTATACTATGTTTAAAAATTATTTTTTAAATTTATTTTACACCACTCAAAAAAAAGGTATCAAAAATTTTTTTGACACCAATCAATTTTATACTTATTTCTTAATCAAAAGTTTTGTCTGAAAGCAAACATTCAAAATAAAGTATGTTTTTAAACAAAACTAACAAACTTAAATGAAAAACCTAAAGCCTTATTTTCGCTTCCAAGATTAACTTTCTTAAAAATAACTTCCAATAAGTTTTCAAATTAAAATATATTGTATTAAAACAAAAATTTTGCTTTACCCATAAATAAATTCGCCACTTCCCATATTAGTGTAGAAAATTCCACTCAACGCATCAAGAATTCCAGGTTTGTTGTCAGAATTTCTTAATGCTGGAACTAATTGCCTTACAATTTCATTATTATTCCAAATAACACAATCTTTTATTTTAGCCTTGCAGTAATAATCATTGCCTAAACTAAACAATGTAAAAGTACCAGAAATTTTGGGTGCTGCATTTCTCACAATTTTGTTTTCAGTGTCATTATTAATAACTAATTCAGATTGTGTGCTTAATACATAAAAATCAGCAACTTGAAAATTAGTTAAATCAATTTTTATTGCCTCTGCATTACCTGCAAGCGACCAAGCATCTCCACTTGTCCCAAAATAGCCTGCTCCAAAAGTATTAAATCCCATAAGTTGCCTACCAGTTGCAGATGTCCAAAGAATTGATAACTTAACATGACTTGTATTTGTCATTTCTGCACGCGTATCTATATATTGCGTTCCAGTTGATTGTAAATACTCCACTTGAGTGTACAATTTTTTATTAGTGTCTGTCGAAGAATTTAATAGCATTTCTGCTAGTGCTCCTGTCTCTTCCAAATTTGCTCTTTGCACCGCATAAATATTGCAATAAACTATGGTTTTTATGCCTTGACTTTCAAAATCTTCACTTATTTTTGCACTTATTGTTAAACTATGTGCGTTACTATCTCCCGCCGTTAACATTCCAACCTTTTTTACTGTTTCTTCTGTTGTTGTGTTTTGTTTTACAATCTTTTGTCCGTTATTTACATAAACATCTGTTCCATTTTGACTGTAATAAAAAGCATTTTCAAAAACATTTTTGTTATCCGAAATTTGAACAAGATAATATGCGGGTTCACTTCCGTCTTCTAGCCCAACTTTTAATTTTATATTTATTGTATCTCCAGGCATATATTTACCAGTCCATGTAGAATCGTTATTTAATTTTCTTGCCGTATCAAACAAAAGTGTTTGAGAATTTTGCGTTACGCTATCTCCTGATACTTTTAATTTTAGTTCTCCAAAAGTTAAATTCCCATTATAAGATTTACTATCGGTGAAAAAAGCAAAAGTTAAAACCGACACGCTTAAAAATACTACTAATGATATTATTAAAACTATAAATTTTACATTAATCTTTTTTCTTTTTTTCTCCATGACCTATCCTTTTTAAAACAAAAAAACTGGCCAGTTGACCAGTTTTATTTTAAAAAGTTTTATATAAGCATATTTCACCTTAAACCTTTCTTCGGTCAACCGCATCTGAGGTCAACCGCATCTGATTTTTCGTTTCACTATTTTCTTATCAATTGTTTCTAGTTTGTTTCTATCTATTAAAAATTATGCTTTTTTTCACTTTCTTTGTCAAGCGTTTTTAAATAGTTTTTTATTTTTATATTTATTTTATATTATGATAAAGAGTGCCTACGGCACCCTACGGCACTTTTATTTTTTATATTATATTTTATTAGTAAGGTGCCTACGGCACTCAAATTATTTACATTTTTGAAAATATTTTATAAATTTTATAAAGACCACTAAAAAATAAATCTACTACTTTAAAAACTATATCCTTTCACTATTGTGCTTTCGTCTTTATAAGTTGTAAATTCATCTTTTTCATCATCAATTCCGTTCGAGTTATATTTATATTCAAAATAATGTACTTTGCCATTATCCAAATTTCCGCCAGAATCTTCACTTTCAGTAGTTATTTGCTTTTTTTCTGCATTATTTATTTTTTGTAGTTTTATTTTATTAATTTCATCATCTAATTTTTCAAATGCACTATTTATTTCATTTTCAATTAAGTTATTAAATTTTTCAATTTCATTAAATATTTTTTCAAAACTTGAAAAATAGTTATTATCTAAATCTTCGTTTTCAACAGAATTTAAACTTGTTAATTTGTTTTTATATTTATCATAATTTAATTTTGGTGTAGATACAAAAACTACACAACTATCACAAAAATTTCCATCTTCGCTTTCCGCAGTAATTATGGTTTTCCCCGAAGCTTTGCCTTCAACAACGCCATTACTTACAACGGCAATATTAGGATTATCTGATTTCCAAATAATGTTTTGATTATTTGCATTAAACGGATAAACTTGTGCTAATAACACAAGTTTTTCACCTTCATTGCAATAAGCATGACTTTTATTTATAACAACTTCTTCCACCTTAATTATTTGATTTGCACTTGTCTGTGCATTATTTTCACAACCAAAAAGAGATATACTAAATATAAAAATAAAAAATAGACATACGAATTTTTTCATATATCTATTTTTTGTTTAAAATTAAATTTTATGTAATTAATCAGTTACAAGTTTTCTTTTTAATTTTTCGTAGCAACTAAAACACAAACTTTCGTAAGTTTCGTTTCCACCAATTAAAATTTCATCGCCTGTTAAAGTTAATTTACCGTTGATAAATCTCGCATTTACATTTGCCTTTTTACCACATCTACAAACTGATTTTATTTCCGCAAGCGAATCTGCAATTTCAACAAGTCGTTTACTGCCTTCAAAAAGTTCTGTTTTAAAATTTGTAAGCAGGCCGTAACACAAAACCTGATATTTTCTTGACACAACTTGAAGTTGCTCAACTTGAAGAGCACTGCAGAATTGACATTCATCAACAATAACAACAAACTCGTCTTGATGTTCTCTATTTTTTTCAATTAAATCTATCAAATTATCTTTTTTAGAAAAAGTTACACAATCACTTACAAGCCCAATTCTGCTTTTAACAACAACTTTCCCACCCACTAAATCTCTTGTATCAACTTCGGGCTTTAAAAGTAAAACGTTAAAACCTTTTTGTTCGTAATTAAATTTTGTCATTAAAGCCTGAGCTGTTTTTGAACTTCCCATTGTTCCATATCTAAAATATAACTTTGCCATATTTATCTCCTTTAACAAATAAATTATAACATGATTTTGTAATATTTTAAAATATTTTGACATTTAATTTTTATTTTGTTATATTTATTTTAAAGGAGAAGTTTATGGAACAAGACAAAAAAACAAGAAGTCAAATTATTTGTGAAGCCATTAGCGGAATTTTAATGATCTGTGCAATAATTGCATACCTAATTGTTGGTTTCGTTGCTAATATCTGGCACCCAACTTGGCTTATTTTAGTTGTTAGCGGATTGCTTTGTGGAATTATAAATTTAATTTGCAACACCACAAATCAATTAAAAAAATTATCTGACAATGAAGATAATAAAAAGGAATAATTTTTATAGAAACTTTTAAAAGCCAATATTAATAACAAATTTGCATATAACACTTAATTTGCTAATTGTAAGTTATCAATAATTTATTATATTAAGAAAACAACTAAACTAAAAATTAAAAAAACCGAGATGTAAAAATCTCGGTTTTTATTTAAGAATATTTATTATTCACCTTTGAAAGGCAAAATACTCATAACTCTTGCTCTTTTAATAGCTCTTGCCAATTCTCTTTGATGTTTAGCACAAACACCAGTTTGACGGCTTGGAAGAATTTTTCCTTTTTCAGTTATGAATTTTCTTAGTTTTGCTGCGTCTTTATAGTCGATAGTCTCAACTTTGTCAACACAGAAACTGCAAACTTTACGTTTTTGTTGTTTATAGTTCTTTTTAGGTAATTTATCATCACCATCATCAACAACAACTTTTCTATTATCAGCCATGATTTTTCTCCTTTAAAATTTAGAATGGTAGGTCGCCATCGTCGTCTTTAATAGGTTCAAGTTTAGAAACTTCTTCTCTTTCATCATTATCGCCAGATGCTTTTGAGCCAACGAATTCAACTTTATCAGCAACAATTTCTGTTACATAACGTTTTGTTCCGTCTTGTGCATCATAAGAACGATTTTGAATTGCTCCCATAACGGCAACTTTGCTTCCTTTTTTTAGATATTTATTACAGTTTTCCGCTGTATTTCTCCAAGCAACAATGTTGAAAAAGTCTGCATCTCTTTCGCCTTCACTGTTAGTAAACTCTCTTTGAACAGCGATAGAAAATCTGCAAACAGCAATTCCGTTTGTTGTTTGAGTTAGTTCAGGATCTCTTGTTAGATTTCCAATTAAAAATGCTTTATTCATATAAAACTCCTATTATGCTTTTTTTACAAACATACTTCTAACAACATCTTCATTTAAAAGTAGTTGTTTTTGAACTAGGTTTGGAACTTTTGCTTCGCATTCAATGTTATAAAGAACATAATATCCTTCATTTTTGAAATTAATAGCGTAAGCATATTTTTTTGTGCCAACCTTTTCTACGCTTTCAATTTTAGTTCCGTTTGCTTCAAGTAATGCACTAATTTTGTTTACTAATGCTTCTTTTGCACCGTCTTCTAAACTGTTTGAAAGAATAACCATTAATTCGTACTTGTTCGTTTTAACCTCCTTGTGGACTAATCGACTTGAATTAAATTCAAGTAAGGAAATAGTTAAACACTATTCTTGTCTAATATATCACAAATTAATTTTTTTTGCAAGTGTTTTTTAAGATTATCTTTTATTCACTATTTTTGATTTTAAATTTATCAATTAAAACAAATTTTACTTAATAATTAAATCAAACAAATCGTCTTTATAACAAAAAAATCCCACAAAAATGTGAGATTTTTTTATTAAATTATTACGCAACCATAATAACCATTAGTTTGTGATTTTGTAAGTGTAATTTTAATTTTTATTTCTTCGCCTTTGGTTTCATCTAGTTCTAATTCTAGTTCACCATCGCACGCTATTTCACTTCCAAGTGCACTAACTAATTTTATTGTATAACTTCCTTTTGTTAGGTTAGAAATTTTATAAGATTTATTAGAATTTTCTAAAATTAAACCATAGTTTTGATCTACACCATTAGAAAGTTCAAGCATAACAATTTTTTCGTTTTCTGTTAAATTTTCATCAAAAGTAACACTAAAACTTATGCTTCCTAGATATTCATACATTACTTTAAGTGTTGGAAGTTTTCCTTTTCCAAACAGCCAAATGTTTTTATCAAAGTTTGCATAAATTTCACTTTCGTTATTAGACATTTCTTCAAATGTTTTAGCGTCATTAGACAATACACTCAATTTATTACTATTAAAGTATAAATCTGTATGATTTCCGCCTTCGCCATTTCTTACTGTTCCGCTAATTAAAGCCGAGCCAGTTTCACCTCTGTCAATAATTCTAGCATCATTATAACCAATACTGATTTCTCCACAGTTTTCGCCGCAAATTCCGCCTACAAGCGCACTTTGATTATAATCAGACAATGAATAAATCGTTCCAGTGTTATAAATGTTATCTACATTCAAGTTATTCTCGCCAACTACTCCACCTATTTTTATAGAATAAGAATAAATGTTTCCTGTCATATAACTTCTTGAAATAGTACCATTATTTATTGCACAAATTCCGCCTGTAATATTATTTTCGTTAAAATAATTATTGTTATTATTGATTGTTGCTTTGCTTGCACAGCCAATAATTAAACCATTATTTACGCCTGCGATTGAAGCAGTAATTAAGTCACCTTCAATTTGCCCTTCAACCACAATAGATTTAACTACTGCATTTTCTCCAAGTTCTTTAAATAATGCCGCATTTTTTGATGAATAAATTTTAACGCCTGTTAAGGTTAAGTTATCACCAAGCAATATACCATTAAAGTTTACAATAGGATTAAAGTAGTATCTTGAAAGATTGAAAGTCATATCTCTGCGAAGTGCTTTGAAATATACGCCCGTATAATCAACATTCAAAATATTAATGTTATACGCAAGTGTTAATAAGTCTTTTGAACTTGAAATTAAGTAAGGATTTGCTTCAGTTCCTAACCCATCAAATTTAGTTAAACTAAAATATAATGGATTATTATCTTCATCTAAATCTAACCATGTAGCCAATTTTTTAAATTCAACATTTAAAGTTAAATCTTCTTTTATATTTTCAAATTTAACATAATTTGCTAGTTGTAAAGTGTTAGTTTTATTTGAAAGTTTAGAAAGTTTATATCCGTCTAATGCCGAAATCACGAAATCAAAATTACTAGCATATTCAACGCTGAAATTGAAAGACTCGCTATAAATTTCGTTTTCTTCCAGACCTCTAATAACTTCAATTTCACCACCAACAGTCATATTTACTGTAACAATAATTTCTTTTTGTTTTAAAATTACTTTTATTGTTGCATTTTTTTGTGGCGAGTAAACATATTCTCCGTTCTCTTCGCTAAATATAGGTTCAAATTCTTCACCATTTGATGTAAATTCAAATCTATCAAGAACTTTACTTGGGTCAATGTTTAACATAAATCTTAAATCGTTATTTTTTCTTGAAGAAACAACAAAAGTTAAAGGATCAATAATTACGTTATCTAAAACTATATTTACAAATTCGGTTTCAAATTCAAATTTAGTTTCAATTAAAATTTCTTCAAACCAAATTTCAATAGTGTTTATATCTTCACTAAACATTAAGTCAACAGCAACATCTTCGTCTTTATTAACAAAACTTGAATAATCAAGTGGAAGTTCACTTTCATTTACAAATACTTTTGTTAAATATGTTCCTTTAAAGTTAATTAGCATAATAACTTCATATCCACGAAGAACATTGTAAACATAATCATCTTTATCGTCTTTTTTAACAACTTTAAGTTCTGGACTTGTTTGAGAATTTTCATTTTCGCTAAATATAGTTACTAATCCACTTAAATTGTCATAGTCAAGATTAACGGTTACATAATCTGCACTAAAGTTAGGGTAAACTTCATATTTGTTTCTTTCAACAAGAACAATCGAATAATTATTAAACACATAATCTTGTTTAGAAATTTCTGGTAAATAATTTTCAATATCATTTTCATTAGTTAAATAAATTTCATAAACTTTATCAGATACTTCTGTCCATGAATTTAGTTTATCTCCCAAAGTGAAATAATTTGTAACTTTACTTAAATCTAGCGTGTAACTAATTAAAGTTTTAAATACAGCAATAACTTGTGTATCTTTTAAAATTTGTAAATCATCAGTTACAACCAAATTACCATTGTCATCATAATATTCAAAATCTACAAACTTGTAGCCATTAGAAGCAATTGTTTCTATATTTATATCTTTAAACATAGTTCCACTTTTAACTTCTACAATAATTTGTTCACCTGAATTTTCTTCAAATTTTACAATATTTCCTTTACCTTTTTCATTTACTGTTATTTGAAGATTATATGTTTTAAGTTCTGTTCCAATTTCAACAGTGTTGTAATTCTGTTTAGAATCGTTTAAAGTGATAAGTGATAAAACTTTATTAAATTCTGCAAATTTATCTTCTGAATTTACTAAAATCTCAACAACTTTTAATTGATCATTTAAAGATGAGATTTGAAGAATTATGCTTGTTTGCTCTTTAACAACCACAAATTCATCTTCTAAAACTTTTACAAATAACGCACCAACTTGAACTGTTTCTTTGTCATACACAAAGTTCCAAACCACATTCCCTACACCTTTTAGTCTTGGAACGCTGTTATCTCCTAAAACTTTGTTAATATCAACAAACCATAAGTTTTCTTGTCCATTATCGCTGTTGTATTGTTTAGCACTTAAAACAAAATCTTGTGCTTGTTCAACATCTAACGCAACAAAGTTAGTTCCTGTAATATTTTCAATATTTAAACCAATTGCATAGCCATTATTTACATTAAAGCCAGCATTCTCAATTAATTTCGCTTCTTCATTTTTGATTGTAAAGTAAGAATTGTTAATTTTAGCAAGGCTGCTAGAAATTAAACTACCAAAATTTGAAGCATCAAATTCTATATAAGAATTTTCAATAATCGAACTATTTAAAATAAAGTTTCCGCTTTGGTTAAAGTTTAAAAATACTGTATTTTCAATTGCAACTTTGTTTAAAGAAATGTAATTAAATGCATATTCACTATCTAAACAAATAATATTTGATAAAGCATAACCTTTTCCATAAATTGTTAAATTTTTGTCGAATTTTTCAAAAATTTTGCCTTTAAAGTCAATATTATTTTTAAGCATTACACTAATTTCATTTTCTTCTAAATCTAATAAACCTGCAAACTCTTCAATGCTTGACACTTCATATTGCCCATTTCCGTTTTTAGAAACACTTGTTTTTACAGATTGTACTAAATGAATATCTTTAACATCATTAAATGTTTTTAGTCCTTTGCTATCTAAAACACTACTATTATAAATGCTAACATTGTTTAAATTTTCTGAATTTTCACAAACCGCATTAAATTGTAAATTTAATTCGTTTAATTGAACAACAAAGTAAACAACAACATTTTCAATAGTGCCTTGATTTTTATTTGCTAACACACTTAAATTAATAATTAAATCGTTTTTAACAAATTCTGGATTATTAATTTCAACCAAATCTTTAATTTCTGTTTGTTTTAATGCAACAATTAGGTTTGAGATTGTTCCTTTATTTTCTCCAAACAAACTTATATTTTTAACAATTTCGCCACTTTCTATTAATTTGTTAAAGCCATATAAACTATTATTTACATAAATTACATGACCATCACCATCAAAGTTTGCGCCAAAACCATTAATAACAATAAATTCGTCCAAAGTTATAGAATTTGTAAGTTTGAAGTAAGTGCTTGGAGAAATGTTCTCAAAGTTTACTAAACTTGCAAAAATTTTAAAGTCTTCTTTATTTTTAATTAAATAAGGTTTATTTAAAGTGCCTTCACCAGTTAGAGTGTTCTTCATTTTTTGTTCAAAAATTGCATAAACATCTTGGTCTTGAGTAAATACACTTAAACTTCCGTTTTCTATTCTAACCCCTGATTTATCAGTTGTTGTAAAGAATCCTACAAAGTTATAGCCGTCAAGGACAACTACTGGAAGAGTTTCAATAGGTTTGTTATACACAACTTCTACAGAGCCAAGTAAGTTGTACCCCTCAACATTATTAGAATAAACATTAATATTTACTTTTTTACTTTCAAGATTTCCATAAAGAGTTAAACTTGTTGAATAAGAGCTAGGATTTATACTTTCAACTTTGTTTACAAATTCCTTTTCCAAATACCAGCCCATAAAGTTATAGCCATATTTTTCAAAGTTTGGTAACTCAAATTCTGCCGAATCTATATTAAATTCGTTTGGAAGTAAATCTTGTTTTTCATCATCAACAATATATTCAATATTAAATGTTATATAGTTAAATCTAGCAATAATAACATAACTTTCTGTAACATTTTTTATAATTGTTGTTTCATTGTTTTTGTTTTGAATATTACATGAATCAGTAACATCAACTTCACCACTAAACACAGCATATTCTTTAAATGTTCCAAAAATTTGATTTACAATTGTAGAAATCATTATATCTTTACCGCATGGAACACTTGCAATAATGCCATTTTCTGTTTGTCTATAAGAAATCGTAGTTCCGTCAAGCAAACTAACGCTTCCAATCAAACCTATTTTAGTGTTTTCCGATTTTATTTCAACTTCTATTGTTTTGCTTTCATATTTTGCGTATAGATTTTTCAAGATATATTCATTATCTAATTTATCAAAATATTTTTTGTTAAATTTTGCAAATTCTGATAAAACTTTTCCATCACTATCCACTACTTTTATGTCTGAATCTACTAAATCAACTTTATCATTCAAAGAGAAATAATAACCCTTAAACACATAGTTTTGAATTTCAAGCACAGGAAGTTTTCCAAAATCTTCGCCAAACTTAATTGTTTTAACAAAACCATAATTAGTTGTTTTTTCATCAGTTAAATCTTTTATGCTATCATATCGAGCATAAATTTTAACATCATAATTTTTGTATTCAAATTCTTGAGTCAAGTTTACATTAGTCAAAAATTCAAAGTTTTCTAAAAGTTTTCCGTCTTTATCAACCACTAAAACTTTATTTCCATCAATTTCTGTACTGTATCCTGCAAACCTAGCAAAACTCAATAACGAACCAGACTCAATTTGTGGAACTGGCAAAGTAATTCGTTTTGAAACAATGCTTTCAGTTTCAATTTTAAAACTTGCCCCAGCATTATATGCAAGCCCCCCTCTAAAATCGGTAAGTCCTTTTGTATTATTAAGTGTAATCATAGAATTTTCATGTGCCAAAATATTTACTTGGACATTGCTTAAATAATTACAATAAAGTTTTAAAATATAATCATTTCCAGTAAGAGTAACAAGGTCTGGATATTCTTTTTCAAGTCTTGTCATTGTTTGAATTTTGTTAAATTCAACATAATATTTTTGGTCTAAACTTAAACCTTGATAAATAGAACCCGCACTTTGTGCTTTATGACTGCAAGCATCATCAATATCTTTAAAGAAATTGTCTTCAATAGTTTCACCAAAATGTTTAGTTATAGACGATACTAGGCTTCCGTCTATTTCATAAACTTCAATTGTATAAGTGTTCATTACAAAGTTTGCAATAATATTACCATTTTTAGTAATAACATCACTTTCTTCAAATTCGTAGCCTACAAAAGTATAGCCATCTGCATCAAGTTTTGGTAAATTAGATTTAATATCATCTACTTTTGTGCCATAGCCAACTTTAATTTCAGCGCTATAGTCACTTAATTTTTCGTAACTTTCAATATATTCGCAAATTAAACTTGCTGGAAGAACTGCTTTTACAGTTTCGGTATTAAGAGTTAAGGTATAAGTTAAGCCAGTGTAAACAAATTCTACGCTACAAGGATTAGTTACTGTTAAACTTGTAATTTCTTCGCCGTCCAATTTAAAGCCAGTTAATGTGAAACCTGTTCTTTGAACTTCTTCTGCAAGAGGAAGAGTGATTTGCGTATTATATTTAGCATAGAAAGAATAAGTTAAACTGTCATCTCTTTTAAATGTGTCGTTTGTTTTAAATAAATTATAAGAAGAAACAATTTCGCCATATTTTGTAAAGTATAATACTCTGTAATCACAAACAATATTAATAGTAACATCACTTTGGAAAGTATAAAATTGTGTATAATTAATATCACCAATTACAAAATTGCTAAATAAATAATTTTCGTCAAATAATTTAATTTGAGGAAGGACAAAACTTGTTGTGTCATAATTTAATTTGAATAGAATATTTTTATCTTCATCAATTGTATAATCAATGTTTTTATTTTTTAAATCTTCCAAATCAACAATTTCATAATCAAGTTTTAATCCACTATTTTTGTCTAAAACTTCAATTTTAACATCAATTGTATCAATTTTATATTTTGCAACAAAAGTTAAATTTCCAAGCAAATCAGGACAATCTAACTCAAAAGCACTTTCAATATAATTTATAATCAAATCATCTTCGCCATCAAAAGCATAGCCGATAAATTTATGATGTTCTTTAAACCCAACTGGTAAAACGAAATTTCCTGCAAAAATTTGTGAAATTGTAATATTTTCTATCTTATATTCACTATATTGATTACTGTCATAATTTGAATCTTCAAAATATAAGTGTGTGTTATAACCATCGTCAGTAAATCCGTCTTTAAATGTTAAAGTATATTTAACTTCTTCAAAAACTGGAATTAAAACAATTTTATATTCATTAGAATTTCTAAATCTAGTTAGTTTATCTGTTAATCTCTCAAACTCTGGTCTGATAACGATAGTTGTTGTTTTATTTTCGCCTTCTCCAGAAATAATTGCATCAGCAATCATCAGTCCGTCAGCAGTCCCGTCATCAATTTTATAACCTTTAAATATATAACTTGTTCTATATTCAATTTTATCAGTTTCTGGTAAAGCTAATTTATCAAAGTAAGAAAATTCTTTTCTTGCTTTTTTATCTTCTATTCTATATCCGTTTGCATTTGGATAATAACAACTACTGTTTAAATTTTCAACATCTCTTTTTTCTAAATTGTCAATTTCAATAGTATACTCAACTTTATCATATTTTGCATAGATTGTTGTTGCATATTCAAATGTTTCAATAGCCTTGCCTAATGCTTCGTCATAGAATAATTTTTCATCATTATTAAAGCCTGCTAATTTATAGTTTATTCCGTTACTTTCATAATTAAATATGCTTGAAACTATTCCGTCTAAATTATAAATTAAATCTGGTAGATAATATACAAAGCCATTATCAGTAAGCGTTGGAGCAACATTAATAACAACTTGATTTAACTCGTTAATTTTTGCTTCATATCCTAGTTTATTAACTAAAATATTTTGAACATAATTTTCATTGAAACTAATTTTTGCTTTTTCAACTTCATCTTCAATACTGTCTAAATTCAAATCTAATGTTAATTCGATAATTCGTCTTTCAATATCTGCTATTATTATAGCATTTCCGTCTTCGCATTTTATGCTGTAAACATAATTGAATTTTCTATGAGTTTCTTCAATTGTTTTTCCGTTTACAATAAGTCCGCCGTCAGTTGATAAGAATGCTACTGATGGAAGATTAAACTCTATTGTAACTTCGTCAAAATATTTAACTTTAACTTCATTTCCATTATTGTCAAATATTGTTACAGGGTCACCATCTTCATGGAACTGTAATGCAAAAGGTTCGTTGTTTATATCTTTGTTAATATAAAGTTTAATTCCTTTTTCAATTAAAGTTTTTTCGGCATCTGTAAACAAACTGTCTTCATCATAAGAAATATTAAATGAGAAGTTTACAAATTCTTTTGCTTTATATTCAAAGTTTAGTTGTTCTGTTGAAGCGGTTCTTGATTCTAATATTTTTGCGTTTGATGATATTGTTCTATCATCATTATTTAAAATATAAGAAACATCAAATTTAGAAGTTTGTTCATGTTCAAAACCTTCAACAAACAAACTTAAAAATACATCTTTTCTTTGCAAAGCGGTTTGTTTGTAACTATCACTACCAAATTGCATTCTGTTATTTAATTCAATACTGAAATAAATAACTTCTTTTGAGTTTACGTCTTTTAAAGCCGTATTTAATTTTTCCGTAATTTTTGATTTTAATGTTTTATTTTCAACCAAACTTTCAACATAAGTTTTAACAAGTTGAATATTTACGCCTTCAATTTCATATTCTTCAACATTGCCTGCTGAAAGATTATAGGTTTTTAAAATTTTATTTGTTTTTTCACTTGTTTCAAACGAAGTGATTTTCCAAGCCGTATTAGAAAGGTTGTCACCCACTAATTTATCAACATTTTTAGATAAATTTAAAATGTTTGTAATATTTGCAGTGTCAATAGAAACTAAATATCCAACAATTGCAGAAGTAATAGTTTTTGCCCCTTCCAAATTTTTAGACTCGGAGTTTTTAGTTATTACATTGTTAATTTTACCGCCAGCAAAATATCCAACAACAAATGAAATATAACTTTCATTTTGAGCCATATCATTTTTAATAAAGCCCTTTGTTACAATACTTTCAATTTCGCCTTCGTTTCGACCAACCAAAAGTCCAGAATAAATAATTTCCTTATCGCCTAACACCTCTAAATTTAAGTTGACGCTAACTTTTTCAATTTTTCCAACAGTTTCCGAATTGGTTTCACTATCCTTAACAATATTTTCACCAACAAGACCGCCAATATAACTTAAATCTGCTGTTTTTCCATCTTCGCTTCCTTGCGATTCTTCAGATTTTATTACAGATTTTAAAGAATTTATTACAACAAATCCTCCAAGTATATTAACGCTTTCAATTGTTCCATAGTTATGAACAATTAAACCAAACAAGTCTTCACTAGATGCTGAAATGTTAATACAAACATTATCAAAGTTTAAGTTTTTAATTGTCCCAAAGTTACTGTAAATAAATGAGAAACTTGCAATTATTGCATCATAGTTTTTATCAACACAAGAGAAATCTATGTCGTAATTTGTTAAGCCGTTAATAGTATAATTTTGTCCATCTAAAATATAATTTTGTGGAATATAGTTAATGTTTATTTTGATTCCAAGCAAATCTAAATTATTTGTAAGTTTTGCTTTATAATATGGTTCTTTTATTATATTTCCGTCATTGTCATATTCTTCGCTTATTACATTTTCAGAATATTCAACCAAATCACCAACATTTTTAATTAGATAATAACCATCTTCGTCTTTTGTTAATATATTTCTATAATTTCCGCCGTTACTAGAATTGTAATAGTCACTATGATAATCCTTAATATCATAAACAACATCAATATTTTCAGAAATTCCAACAAATTCACCATTATTTATTTTCCCAAGTTGATTGTTTGCAAGAATTGGTAAAACTTTATTTGTAAAATGCTCTGAATCATAACCCAATGTTACAATATTATTTCTATATTCATTCATACTGAAATTCAAATAATCATTATTAGAACATTTGATTTCATTTATCATTGTGCCATTTCTTAAATATGTATATATATTTATTATATTATTATATTTAGTAGTAATAACAAACTTTTTATTAACATCAAAATTCATTACGCTTGAATTTTCGGCTTCAATATTTTCAAAATTCATGTCGAATAATGAAGATATTTCGCCCGTTAAAGCATCTGTAATTGTATATTTTATTAATGCATTATCAGAATCTGATAGATAAATTGCTGTGTCATAATCAACTCGGTCGTATAAACAGATTATGTCTATACTGCAAGGAATAAAGTATTCAAATGATTGTAATAATCCAGTATCTTCAGTGCAGTTATTTAAAATATGATTAAATAAATCTTCACAAATTTCGGCTAAATGTAATTTAATAAAGTCAGTAACAGAAATGTCTTTAGTAGTTTCGCCTTCTTTCAAGAATTTTGTATAATCAAAATCATAATTCATTTTAGTAGCAAGTTGAGTTAATAATTCAACAATTTCGCCTTTAACTTTATCAGAAAAACCTTCTGGGCCATTTCCGTTTATTCTGTCTTTTGTAGTTTCTTTAAATTTATATCCACTAAGTTTCCAACCAACATGACTACTATATAAACTTGAAACTTCTGACAACATTTTATCGTTATAAAGCGTGTAATTAGACATATATGTTGTGTCATTTGGTTCAAAAAGTTTATTCAAATCAATTTCATCTTGATTTTCATCAAAGCCATCATAATAATTAACTTTAAATGTATCTTTATCTAAAAGTGGGTATAAATCTAAACTGCAATAACCATTTTCATCAATTTTTGCGTTATAAGGCGAAATCCTTAATTCTGGCATATTAAATTTAGCATCATTTCTGCTAAACATTTTAAGTTCGCCATTAACATAATAACCCCAGCCATTAAACACATATCCAGCTTTTTCGTAAACTGGCATTAATTTTCTGTTGTCACCAACAACTTCTTGGTTATATTTTAAAACAAAATAGTTTAAATCACCATTTTCTTTAATTACATATTCATCACCATTTTTAGTAAATGTGTTATAAACTTTTTCATTAATACCTTCTTGTGAAAATTCAAAGAAGTTTAATTTATACTCAATATCTTTAATATTTTTTTCTCGTGCAGTAATGAATAGGTTATAAACCCCATTAGATGGATTGTCAATTATAGTAATATTAAATTTAGTGTTATAAGGATAACTTTCATTTCCCGCATTATTTGTATTATAAATTCCGTTTTTATAGTCGTTATTGCCAGTGTAAACCAAATTGCCATTTTCATCGATATTAACAAAAACATTTTTGTTGTTTAACTTAATTTCATAGCCAACAATTTGTTTTCCTAAAATTAAATTTTTCAATTCATCGTTTGTAGAATTTATTAGTTTATCGTTAATATTTTCAATTGTAACTTTATCACCAAATTTTGCATCAAAGTTATAAATATTTTTAATATTTCCGTTTATTTCAACAGTATAATTTACTTTAACAGATTTCTTTTCATTAAATAGTAACCTAATTTCCGCTTGATTGTTATTTAAAACCCAGTCAACAATTTGTGCTTTAATAATTTTATAATAGTCCATATCAATGCCACTATCTTTCATTATTCGCCAAATTCTCTTTTTATTATAAACGCCATTATCAGCGCCAATGTATATTCCGTTGTAGTCAGTTCTATTAAAGTATGTTGAAATGTCTTGGTCTATAACATAACCTTCAAGATTAGCAAAGCCATCAAGATTTCCAATTAAATCAAACTTCGAAGATAAATAATATGCTCTTATTCCAAGTTCTTTTATTAAATCTTCATTGCCATACCATGAATTTCCAATGTTTTGACCCGCGCTATAAAGATTAGTGTATCTTTTTCCATATAAATCTAAAATAAAGAATTTTTTTGTATAAACATATTTATTATCAATTTTTTTAACACCAAGTTCACTAAATCTTGCCTGGTCTTCTGGAGTTGTTATACAAGAATTTCCGTCAATAACAAAGTTCGCAGTTGTAATTCCTGTATTTTTAAGATATGGAAGCCCATTATTTGCACCATCAATAGTCCAACTATTCGACTTAATTTTGTTAAATAAATCTTGTTTTGTGCAAGTTCCACTTACTTTTGAAGATGAGGAATCAAACCCTTCAAAGTTTAAGTTATTTCCTAAAGATGTAATATGATAAACATTTTTTACAACTTCACCGGAACTAGGTCCAAAAGCACTTAACGAACTTTCGTAATTTTTAATGTTTAAATATTTAAAAGTTGTGTAGTAATTTTCAATTAAAACACCAAGTCCAAAATATCCCCCATAATAATAACCTTGTTCTTCATAAGAAGTAAAACTCATTGCACCAAAAATACCAGCTCTTATACCATTATGCAATACGTAATCTCCAATAACTTTATCACTTTCAGCTATAGACTTATCAAGTTCCATTCCTTTCCAAGAATTAGCATCACTCAAGTCAAAAGAATCTTGAATATGAACATATTCACCACAAATACCTAGTATGGTTCCAATAAATGCATAATACCATTCATATTTTTCTTCAGTTTTTAATGTTAATCCAAAATTTGTTATACAATTTGAAATAAGCGCATAATTAGAATCGCTTTTACCTGAAAGCATTCCACATATACCACCAAAAAAACTACGATTTGCAGAAGCATTAGACGATCTAAGATTCCATTTTTGATTGTTGAATAAACTTCCTTGAATTAAAACATTAGAAATCGAGCAGTTTTCGCCGCGCCCAATTAATCCACCAACAAATATATTAGGTCTAGAAGAAGCAGAACTTTTTTTGATGCTATTATTATTTGCAGATCCTTTAATACGATATGTTTCTGGAATCACAACATTCCATAATTCTTCACTTGTCCAATTAGATTTTATATTATAGTAAATATCTATTAAGTTTACATTATTAAATGTACTATGAGGAGTTGTATTGCTATAAGACACATAACCAAATAATCCTACATATATACTAGGTCCTGTTGCCTGCAACATTAAAGGGTGATTTGTTCTAAACCCTAAAATAGTAGAGTTTCGATTTACATACTCATAAGTATCCATTACCCTAATATACGCCAATGGAGCCTCGGTTTCAATTGTTAAATTGCTAATTGTAAATCCATTCCCGTAAAAGTTTCCAATGAAAGGTGTTTTTTGGATATAACCAATTGGCATAAAGTTACGATAACCAAGCATATTAAGATTTGCACGCAAATTGATATTAATATTAAGCTTTTTGCCCAAATTTACTTGATTTGCAATATATATTAAATCTTGTTCTGTATAAACATTGAAATTTGTTGTTGTAAGATCACCATATTTATTTGTATCAAAATAAATAGAATTATTGTAATATGTAACAAAAACTGGATATAAATCAAAAGTAATTGAACGGCTTTCACCAACCCAATCATTTGGTATTACTAAATCAAAATCTCTTTCTGGAAAAATAAAAACATCGTCATCAAAATTCTTTTTATTATTATCGCCTTCGTTAAAGCAAACACGCAACTTCCAGCCAGTAAAGGCATAAGTGTGTTCATTTATTCCAAACAAAGACACATAATCTTTTGCTTTTATTGAACCTAAATCATGAGTCAAATATGTATAAATATTTGAACCACTTTTTGTCCCTTCAACATATTCACCAAATTCAATTTTATCTTGTTTTGATTCAGATCCTATTACAGAAGTTTTGTGATATCTAATTATCAAACCAAGTTCTTGATAAAGCATATAGAAATGAATTTGTCCATAAGTTAAATTGTCTGTTGGGAAATATGTTCCACCAGAATTTGCATTTTTATCATAAATTCCAGGTTTTTGATATTCGTCATTTAATGGAACCGAAGGAGTTACATTCGCATTACTTTCATAAACGAAATGTCCACTTACATTGTAAGCTGTTTTATTTTTATTATTTTCACTAACAATTATTGGTTTGAAAAGTGAACAATTTGTAGCGCCATCTAAATCAACATTAATTGTAACACCTTTAAAACTTAAATCACCAAAGAAAATTGGAATTTCTTTTACTTGTTGATAATTTGTTGCATAACTACCATTAATTTTAACATAATTATTATTTTCATCACGAACTAAACTAGCCGCATAGAATGAAGCCATTTTATAAACATGAGTAAATAAAACTTCTCCCGCTTTTACATCGTCTGATTTTGTATATTTTTCGGCATTTATTGAACCATTTAAAAATGGAATATAATTAATTGAATATTTATTTTCATTATAAGATTCTAAATTTACAATGCCATTTGTACCTTCAAGAGAATTTTTAGTATATGACAAAGTATAGTTATTATTGTCTAACGCTTCACCCAAAATTTGCTTAATGTTTGTTGCCGTCAAACCTTCAATAGTATCATTATTATCAAAACTAATTAAATAATAATAGGTGTAAATGCCATTAGAAGAAATTTGTCTTTCCATAACATTACAATATAGATTTACGCCATCAATTTCTACATTCACTTTTGAATATTTAGCACCAACTGTTTTACCATTTTCAACTATGTTTTCTTTTGACCCATTCACAGTTAATTTGGTTGGAGAATAAACATAAAACTCTGTGCTAAAAATTGGATAAAGGGTTACATTTGTTTCATTAGTATCTTCAACAGTTATCGCATCACCTGGATAAGCAAATATAGATGGAGTTCCATCATCATTTTTACCAGTTTTTATTGTTGAATAGTAACTAACCACTTTGCCATTACTTCCAAGTGTCACGGTTGGAAGAATGTATGCTATAGCACTTCGATTTTCAAAATCTTGAAATGCAACTGCCGAGCCATAAATATAAATTACAGTATTGCCTGTTCTAGTATAAGCATACCCATTTTCATTTTTACTTAAAGAAACTGCTCTGCCGTCTTTAACTTTGGTACAATCAATTAGAATATTCACAGATTTTTTATAAGCAAATTTATTAAATGGAGCCGCTTGTCCATTAAACATTTTGTTTGGAAAGTTTCTATTGTATCCCCACCAACTAGTATTTTGTGGGAAGCCAACCCCGTCTTTATCGTTATAAACTCCAAACAAATTATTTAGTTTTTGGTCTGTTTCTGATGTCATATCTACAATGTTAGATTCTATAATGCCAACCCCATAACTGCGGTCGTTTCCCCACAATTCGAATCGTCTATTATTAGCATCTAAACCATAAGTTGATTTATAACAATTTGTTATATTAATTACACTCGGACTTTTTGCTCCAATATCTCCCCAATAAAGTCCAGGACCCTTATCACTTGTTAATCCCGAATCATTTAAAGATTTTTTACCATTACCTCCAATAATGGAATAGCAATTTGTTAACCATATTGTTTTATCCGCAGACTCAGATGTTTGTCGTCCAGCATTACCAATAAACAATCCAAATAAATAACTTTCTATAACAGTGTCGTTGGATTGAACGCCGTTTGGAATATAACAAGACGAATTTTCAATGTTTATATTAAAAGCACTGCTCGAAGCATCTGGATCGTTTGCGCACATACCAATAAGTCCGCCAAAATATACATCGTAAGTTTCACTAAAAAACCATGTACTTGGATTCCAGCCCGATTTTCCTCTTGATGCACCACTTTTTAACACATAATTTTCGCTTTCAAATCTGCAAAACTTAATCCACGCCCCATTGCCAACGATTCCTACAAGTCCGCCAAAACTTGGGAAGTCGGAGTCTGCATTTAATCCTGAATTTACAAGATTTTCAACAACAATGTTTACTTTGCTTAAACAATTAGATATTTGAGGATATCTTGTCATACTTGATTTAGAACCTTTTTGCATACTTCCAACAAGTCCGCCAATACCCATATCTTCGGTTAGATAAACATTTGATAAATTTAAGGTTCCACCCAAAACTCTCGTGCGTTGAACCTCACCGCCTTCAACCCTGCCGACTAAACCACCAGCATAAAAATTTAATCCATTATGTTTTTGCCAAGAGCCTGAGCCAATATTAAAAGTTTCAATCTCGCTGTCTTGAATACGCGTACTATAAGTCATCACCCCCGCAAGACCACCGATATAATAATTGCCTTGTGCATCGTCATCAGGACTGTCCAAAGACATAATTCCAAATCGGTTTTCTTTTTCAACAGTAAAACTAAATGTATTGATAGCACATCTAGTAGCGCTTGCCTTATCTTTCATTTCACCAGCTAAGCCACCAATTTTTAACCCAGCCTTCATTTTTTGTAATATTTTTAAATTGTTTTCTCCAGTTATAGAAACATCTCTAAATATACCGCCATTATTTGAGCCACATAGCAAGCCTATCTTTGAATCGGCCCAAGGAATTAAAGTGTTTTCGCCTAAATATTCATTTGCACCATCATCAGTTCTACGAAATCCCTGATAACTATTTGAATTTATTTTGTTTACGGTTAAATTTTCAACAGTTCCACCATCAACATAAGTAAAAAATCCGAAGTCAACTCCTCTACAATATAAATTATTCCAAGACCAACCAACAAGTACAAACTCATCTTTTTCTCTTGAATACCTATCCCAACCAGTTTTTATAACTGGATTGATATTTGCCGTTCCTATAGTTTTGCCATTTCCATCAAAAGTTCCCTTAAAGGCACTATTCCCTTCACCATTACCAATTGGATCTCCATTATAATAACTTATATTAGAAGTAAGTACTGCGGTATATCTATCTTTTACCGCAATATTCATTTCGCCATAGTTTACTTCATTTGCAAACATTTGAAGTTGATCCGCGGTTCCAATATTAAACACAGGTCTTCCATTTACACTTGTAACCCAACTGCCATTTTCAGGAGTGTACACAGCGTCTAAACCAATATTGAAATTAATATCACAATCAACGGTTGTTGAAGATAAAGTTCGGCTATTTATATCATACCTTGTTAAAGCCCATCTTCCATAACCATCTTTTGTCATAAAATAGTTACCATTTCCGATAATGCTGTTTGACGAAAGTGAGAAACCATTTTTTGGATAAGCATTTATTTCTGCATACTCACCTAAATGTTTGCAAATAGATTCAGATCCGCCAACCATAGGTGAAGACCAAGTATAATCTCCAACACTTACTTTTCTATTTAAAGATAAGTTTAATCTTAATGTATCGTGTGCAACCAAAATACTATAAGTTTCGCCAGCATTCAAATAAGCCCCAAGTTTTCGTTGTATAAAATCATCGCCATGAGCCCCAGTTGATTGCACTGCAACAACTTTTCCTGTGCCTGATGTTGGAATACCCCTTCCCTTAAATATCGCAACCACATGGAAGCCCTTACTATCTTTTCTGTAAGTTTCTGGCAAGAAATATACTGTTGAATTTCCAGGGACGTATCTATTATCACCATCACCAATAGCATATTTATCTTCGCCATCTAAATCATTTTGGTTAGGGTCTGTTGTCCAGTAAAGTTGATTACCACTTTTTTCATAAGTGTATGTAGTGTATGTCTCTTTCCACCATAAAGCCCCGTCACTATTTTTTTCATATTCAAGTTCTCTAAGCGTGCCGTTAGAATAATAGCCATAAACATAAATGCTAGCATTTCCATCAGCCACAACATCTTCACCGCTATCAACACGACTTAATGCGTTGTTCACAACAGGAACCATAGTAAAAATTGACAATAACAAAATTACGCCAATCAAAATGTTCTTAACAAAATTTCTAAAAGGATACTTAATCTTTTTTTCGTCCATAATTCACCTATCTTTATTTTGCAAAATCGCAATAAAATTATTTATTATAATATAATTATATATAAAAACTTTTTTTTCGCAAAAAGAATTTAAGTGTTTTGAAAAATTTTTACAAAAATCATATTTGAAAACACCACTTTTACAAACTTCAAAATTTACATTCTACGCTAAAGTTTTTTTCATTATAATTTTAAATTAAATGAAAAAATCGCTTTGTTTTAAAATTCTACAATTTTGAAGTTTAAATTAAAAATAGATTGATTTTTAGCATTAAAAAAGCAGAAATCGAATAATCAATTTCTGCTAATTTTTAATTTATTTTATCAATGCGTTATATAATTTATTTACACAAATACTCAATGCTATTTTTGATAATCAAAATTTCCTTCACGCATATTTAAGTATTCTTGAAAAGCGTTGTAGATGTCAGCATCTTGAAAATATGTAGTTTCTATTTTAAAATCTTCTTTTGATTTTTTGCCGTAAGCATAATTTTCAGCATCTTTATATAATTGTGAACGTATTTCTGGGAAATTTGAAGCAATCTCACTAGAAGATAAAGTTAAATCTCTATAATAAGCCTTAACATGATCTTTGTCATAAGAGATTTCCCCAACATAATCTTGACCCTTTTTAATTTCGTCATGGTTTTCAAAAGTTGTTTCGCAATAACTTATACCTGAAAGTTTGTAAGTATAGTCAATACCATTTCCGTTTCCATCCCAACTAACCGATTCTACGCTAAGTGGCAAAAATCCAATTTGTTTAACAATGCCTTCTTTTTCAAAATCAAGCCCAAAAAGTTCATGAATTTTTTGCTCATAAAGTTCGTTATAACTTAATCCAAGCATACTATTAATTTTTACATTACTACTTTCACTAATCAAACTCATTTTGTCAAACAAATCATTTAAACAGTCAAGATAGTCAATCATATTGCCTGTTTCTTCAGCATCGGCCAAGTTTTCATAATAAACATTTGGAACATTATAAACAGCGTTGCCAACAATATCATTAAAATGATCAGCCAATTCTTCTTTACCTTGATAATAAATTTTTAAACCTGCTTTACTATTTTCAGATTCTTCAAATTTAACTGTTGTTATACTTCTGTCTTTAATAATTTTAAACATTGTTACATCTTGCGAAAGTCTGTTTGTTAAGGTTTCATCAACCATTTCATATCTTGATTTTACTTGGCTTATATATGAGCCATTAAACGGCCCGCCCGAAATAGCACTTTTAACACCAAAGCCAACACCCGCAAAAACAGCAAGTCCTAGTCCCCACGCAAGAACTTTTCTCTTAACGCCTTTACGTTTTTTATATTGTTTTTTAAGTTCTTTCAATTTTTGTTTGTCACTATTGTTTTTCGCACTAACCTTTTTAATTTTCTTTCCATTTTTTGTTTTAAGTTTAGTAACCACAGGTTTAGCCCCATTTTTTACAGGTTCTCTTTTAGTTTCAACTTCCAAATCATCTTCTGGTTTTAATTCAATGTTATCAAAATCGTTTAACATATTTCCCCCAAAGTTTATAATGTGGTCTTAATAAAAAGACTTATATTTACATTAATTTTAACATACCTTATTTTATTTTGCAATAGTTTTTTATTTTTCTTTTAATAATCTTTTTATAACAATTTTTTTAATAATCTATTAACTATTAACCAAACAATCACTTTATCAATCAAAACAAATTTAGCTAACTAAATCTTAACTTATCAATTACCTTAATCTTAAATCTCCCACCCAATTTATCTTTTAATCTTAAAATTTTATGATAATTTCAACAATAACCTATAAAAAAGCCTATAAAATCTATTTTTTACAAAAAAATATTAACAAATGCTAAAAATGTGATATAATAAAAATTATGGAAAAAACAATTTGTGCAATTTCAACCCCTATCGGCGTAGGAGGAATAAGTGTGATAAGGCTATCAGGAAAAGATAGTTTAAACATAGTAAACAAACTTTTAGAAAAACCAATCGAAAACATAGAGCCTAGAAAAATGCTTTTAAAAACTATAAAAACTAATGATTTTTCAGACAATGCAATGGTTGTATATTTCAAAGCACCTTTTTCATACACTGGTGAAGATGTGGTAGAAATTCAATGTCATGGCGGAATTTTTATAACCAACGAAATTTTAAAAGCCTTAATTGATTGTGGTGCGACGCTTGCAGAAAATGGTGAATTTACAAAGCGAGCATTTTTAAATGGTAAACTCAGCCTAGATAAAGCCGAAGGTGTTATCGACATGATTAATGCCGAAAGCGAAAGTCAATTAAAGGCTGGATATAATCTTTTAAGCGGTAAATTAACCGAACTTATTAAAGAAAAACAAGATGTTTTAACGGATATTCTAGCCCAGTTAGAAGTAAGTTTAGACTACCCTGAACACGACATTGAATATACAACACTTGAAGAGTTTAAGCAAAAAATCACATCACTTCTAAATGATATTACTAAAATAAAAGATACCAGCAAAACAGGCATGATAATAAAAAACGGGATAAACATTGCAATATTAGGTTCACCAAATGTTGGAAAAAGCAGTTTAATGAACAGCCTGCTTGGTTTTAATCGTGCAATCGTAACAAGCATTGCAGGAACAACTCGAGATATCATTGAAGAAGGTTATGTATATAATGGCGTAAAAGTCAATTTGATAGACACTGCTGGAATTCACGAAAGCGATAACCAAGTTGAACAAATTGGTATTAATCTAGCAAAAGAAAAACTTAATTCAAGCGATTTAATTTTGTTTGTTTTAGATAGTTCTAGAAAAATTTCTTTCGACGAAATATCTCTTTATAACTCTATAAAAAATAAAAAAATTGTTGTAGTCAATAAAATAGACGAAAAATCACCCGATTTTAATTTAGAAAATTTAGATTTATCAAATGTTAAAATCGTTGAAACTTCATCTGTTCTTAACACCAACATCGACCTTTTAAAACAAACAATTTATGATGAAATTATCGGAAATAATATTGTCGGAAATTCTACCATAATAACTAATATTAGGCATAAAAATGCACTAGAAAAGGCAGAAAATAGCCTAAAAGACGCCTTAAATACACTAAAAAACACTCAAAGTTTGGAATTGCTTTCTATTGACCTTAACAATTGTTATTCTTATCTTGGTGAAATTTCTGGCGAAACAAGCAGTGAAAATATCATAGATAGAATATTTGAAAAATTCTGTTTAGGAAAATAAAACTACAAAAATTGTTTAAAAATTACATTGAATTTTTAATAAAAAATTAAAAAATAAAATTATAAAAAAGTTTAAAAATTTTAATAAAATCAATAGAAAATAAACAAAAATAAAATTAAATATGACATAAAAAGGACAAAAATATGACAAAAGAATATGATGCGATTGTAATTGGAGCTGGCCACGCAGGTTGTGAAGCCGCTTTAAGTTTAGCCCGCACAGGAAACAAAACTTTAATATTAACTTTAAACCTAGATTCGATAGGTTTTTTGGCTTGCAATCCTTCTATTGGAGGAACCAGTAAAGGTCAACTGGTTGGCGAAATTGACGCACTGGGCGGAGAAATGGGTATAAACGCCGACAAAGCCACAATTCAATTAAGAATGCTAAATCGTGGAAAAGGTGTTGCTGTTCAAAGTTTAAGAGCACAAACTGATAAGAATTTGTATCATCAATACATGAAACAAACTCTTGAAAACACACCAAATTTATTTATAAAACAAGCAGAAGCATCAAAAATTTTAACAAAAGACGGAAAAGTTTGTGGACTTATAACCACAAAAGGCGAAGAATTTAGTTGTAAAGCAATTGTAGTTTGTACAGGCGTATATTTAAAAAGTAAAATTTTTGTAGGAGATTTTACCGATAATGTTGGTCCTAGTGGTTTCCAAGCAAGCGACAATTTAACTCAAAGTTTAATAGATTTGGGTTTAGAAATTAGGCGTTTTAAAACAGGGACCCCAATGAGAGTTCACAGTGATACTATTGATTATTCTAAACTTGAAATTCAAAAAGGTGAAGAAAATATTCAAAATTTTTCATTCTTAAACGATGACAAAAAACCAAACAACCAAATGGATTGTTATTTAGCCTATACAAATGAAAAAACTCACAATTTAATTAGAAATAATCTTGAAAAATTTCCAATGTATTCGGGCGAAATTGTTGGAATTGGTCCAAGATATTGCCCTTCTATTGAAACAAAAATCATGCGTTTTAAAGATAAAGATAGGCATCAACTTTTTGTTGAACCTGAAGCATTATCCACAAAAGAAGTCTATATGCAAGGTTTTTCAACCAGTGCACCTGTTAGTCTTCAAGAAGAAATGCTTCACAGCCTTGTTGGCTTTGAAAATGCTCACATTATGCGTGATGCTTATGCTATTGAATATGATTGCATAAACAGTCTTCAATTACTTCCTACGCTTGAATATAAGAATGTTGAAGGATTATATTTTGCTGGTCAAGTTAATGGGACAAGTGGTTATGAAGAGGCGGGAGCACAAGGATTAATGGCTGGAATAAACGCAAGTTTAAAATTAAGAAATATGGAGCCATTAGTTTTAAGCCGAAGCGATGCTTATATTGGGGTTTTAATTGATGATTTAGTTACAAAAGGAACAAATGAACCTTACAGAATGATGACAAGTCGTGCAGAATACAGACTGGTTCTTCGTCAAGACAACGCTGATTTAAGATTAACTGAACTTGGAAGAAGAACTGGACTTGTTAGCGATTTAAGATATGAAAAATTTTGTGCAAAAAAACAAAAAATTGAACAGTTATTATCTAAATTAAATCAAACTATAAAACCCGAAAATGTAAATCCATTTTTAATTAAAATGGGTGAAAATGAAATCACAAGTTCTATAAGCGTATATAATTTAATAAAGCGAAATAATATAAATCTAAAAGATGTTTGCACTTATTTTAATTTGTTTGAAGAATATTCATATATAATTATTGACGAAGTAAACACTATCGTAAAATATGAAGGCTATATCAAAAAACAGCAAGAACAAATTGAAAATTTAAAAAAGCAAGAAAATATTAAACTTCCGCTAGATTTTGACTATAATAACATTAAAGGTTTGAGATTAGAAGCAATTCAAAAGTTAAACGAAATAAAGCCTTTAAATTTGGGTCAAGCCGCAAGAATTAGTGGAATTAGCCCAGCAGACATTAATGTTTTACTTGTTTACTTAAAAACAAAAATGTAAAATTAATTTGTTAAAAAATATTAAATAAAAAGACAAAAAATAAGTGAAAAATAAGTGAAAAATAATAGTTTAAATCTTAACAAAAAACCAGAAAGAATAACTTTCTGGTTTTTTGTAATTTAGACTATTCAAAATATTCAAATTCGTAAGCACCAATTTTAACACTATCGCCTTCTTTTAGTCCTTTCTCTAAAAGTTTATCTATAATTCCGTTTTGTTTTAAACGGCGTTGGAAATATGCAAAACTTTCTGGGTCGCTTAATATTATTCCTCTACTCATTTTTTCTATTAATCCACCNNCCTACTCATTTTATCAATTAGTCCACCACTTACAACAAATCCACCTTCATCATCACGAGAAATGTTAATTGAAGTATAATCTCTTCTATCCAATTCAAACACTTCCACAGGTTCTAAACTTTTTGGAGGAAGTTGAGAAATTTCTTTAATTACCGCATTTAAAAGTTCGTCAACACCTTGTCTTGTTGCAGCCGAAAATTCAACAATTTTATAATCTTTTCCATACGCATTTTTAAATTCTTCAACTTTTTGTTTTTGCTGGTCGTCAAAAATCAAATCCATCTTATTTAACACAACAATTTGTGGAGCCTCTGCCACTTCTTTGCTATATTTTTTAAGTTCGTTATTTATAGTAACAAAATCTTCAACAGGATCTCTGCCATCAACACCTGCAATATCAACGATATGAAGCAAAATTCGGGTTCTCTCGATGTGTTTTAGAAATTCGAGCCCAAGACCCTTACCTTCGCTTGCGCCTTCAATTATGCCTGGAATATCAGCTATTATAAAACTGTTGTTGTAATATTTAACTACACCCAAATTTGGAGATAGCGTTGTAAAATGATATGCCGCAATTTTAGGTTTAGCACTTGTTAAAACGCTTAAAATCTTACTTTTCCCAACGCTTGGATAACCAATTAACCCAACATCGGCAATTGTTTTAAGTTCCAAATCCACGGCATATTCTTTTGTTTTTTCGCCAAGTTCACTAAATGTTGGACTTTGACGCCTTGAATTTGCAAATTTAGAGTTTCCTCTTCCGCCAAGGCCACCTCTTAAAACAATTTGTCTTTCGCCATGTTTTATCATATCGGCAATAACCTTTCCAGTTTCCGCATCTCGAACAATTGTCCCACAAGGCACTTTTAAAATTAAATCTTCTCCGCTTTTTCCGTAAGCATTACTACTTCCGCCATTTGTTCCGTTTTCTGCTTTAAAATGTTTGGTGTAATAAAAATCAACTAAATTATTTAATCCTTCGTCAGCCACAAAAACAACATCGCCACCCTTTCCGCCGTCTCCGCCGTCTGGGCCACCATGCATAGTTAAAGTGTCACGATAAAAATTAACTTTTCCGTCACCGCCATTTCCCGCTTTTATATAAATTCTTGTTTTATCTACAAACATTAATTTTTCTCCTTATAATATTTACAATATCCTTTTAGCCCACAAATTTCACATTCTGGTTTTATGCTTTTACAATAATATCTTCCAAACAAAACTAAATATAAATGTAGACTACTCCATAAGTTTTTGTCAAACTCTTCTTTTAAGTCTTCTTCAACATCAATTGGCGTTTTCCCGCTTGAAAGATCAAGCCTATGACTTACCCTAAAAACATGAGTATCCACCGCAATAGCGTCTTGCTTAAAGCCTTCACTTAAAACCACATTCGCCGTTTTTCGTCCAACTCCGCTTAAACTTAAAAGGTTTTCCATATTCTTTGGTACATCACCATTAAATTTTGTTTCAATGTCACGACTTGCCGACAAAATTGCTTTTGCCTTGTTTTTATAAAACCCACACGAGTGAATAAGAGTTTCAAGTTCTTCTTGTTTTAATTTTAAAAAATCATTTGGAGTTTTATATGTTTTAAACAATTCTTTTGTGACAAGGTTTACACGTTTATCTGTGCATTGTGCCGACAAAATAACTGCCACCAAAAGTTGAAATATGTTTTCATATTCTAGTTCGCACTTTAGGCTTTTTAAAAGGTCATTTAGATAATTATATATTTCTGTGCATTTTTTGTTCACAAATTAATTATATCAAAATTTAAAAAAAATCAACACTTATTTNNAAAATTGTATGATAAGCGAGAAAGTATAAAAAACAAAGAAATTTTGCGTCAAAAAAGCCGACATTTGTATTGATTTTTTAAAATTAAATTTATTTTGCAAAGTTTTCGTTTAAATATTTATATAAATCTGCTTGTCTTGCTCTTACACTGTAACGATAATAAGAACTATCAGCGTCTTTATTTTTTACATAAATAGTAAATGTTGTCATAGTGTCACTGTCTTTAACTTCAATATAAACTTTATTATAAGTTTTGTTTGTTGTATAATCGTCTTTATATTCTTTTCCGTTTAATTTTAAAGTTTGTTCTTCTTCATAGTTAAACACAATCCATGTTCCTGAACTTGTCATAGATGACAAATTATATTTATATTCACGAGAGATTGTTGTTTTTTCTGAAAGAGTTCCATTGAAAAGCGAACTCATAAGTTTTTGTTTGTAACTTTGATTATATAAACTTAAAACTTTGTCATAAACCGCTTTGTGTTCACTATCACCATTCTTATCATAACTTTGACTAGCATCAGTTGTTCCTACATAAATTTGAATGAAATCAGGATTTGACAAATTCAAATTAAAATCTTTATTTATGCACGAAAACACAATAATAGTTCCCGCTAAAATTCCTATTAAACAAAGTGCTATTATAGATAAAACTTTTTTCATCTTATTCTCCTAGTAATATATAGTTTAAGTTTTTTTAATAAATTAGTCAAACAAATTAATCATTTTTTGTGCCATTAGTTGTATTTTTGTCTGATTTATCTTCTGATTCCAAATCATTTTCAATTTTTAATTTGGTTTTTTTGCTTTTTTTGTCTGATTTTTTATCGTTTTCATCATTTTCAGTTTTATTATCAGCAATTTCCTTTTTGCCTTCATTTAAAGATTTTTCAACAATCAAGCCTTCTTGCTTTAAAACTTCAAGCGTACGATTTTTAATTTCTTCTAAACGCTTTTGTTCTTGAAGTTTAATTTCTTCACGCTCTTTTTGTTGTTGTTTTTTCTTTCTGTTTTCACGCCTATTCATGTTGATAATAATTTGTTTTACACTCTTACCTTCCATAATAGCATCAAGTTCTTCCTTGTAAGCAACATTCTTTTGAAGAAGTAAACTTGCAAGAGATTCAACTTTATCCCAATTTTCAGTTAAAATTTTTTCAACACGTTTATAGTTGTAGTCTAAAATCTTTCTAACTTCTTCATCTATTTTTCTTGCTGTATCATTTGAGTATAAAACTTGATTTTGATAATCTCTTCCGATAAACACTTCGGTTGATGAACCAAGGTTAATAAATCCAAGATCACTGCTCATACCAAATTCAGTTACCATTTTTCTTGCAATTTTTGTTGCTTGTTCAATATCGTTGGAAGCACCAGTTGTATAATCTTTAAACTTGATTGCTTCCGCAACTCTTCCCCCCATAAAACTTGCAATCATATCATTAAGTTTGTTTACTGTTGAATAATTGTCATCAGTGTCTGGCCTTGATAAAGTATATCCACCTGCCATTCCACGAGGAATAATTGAAACTTCTTGAACGCCATCGCAATATTTTAAAACTCTGTGTAAAATTGCGTGTCCGCTTTCGTGAATAGCGGTAATTTCTCTATCACGCTCGGTCATAACTCGACTTTTCTTTTGTGGCCCCATAATAACTTTATTAACCGCTTCTTGAATATCAATCATATTAATTTTAACACGATTATCACGGCCTGCTAAAATTGCGGCTTCGTTTAATAAATTTTCTAGGTCTGCACCACTAAAACCTGTTGTAAGTTTTGCGATATTTTCTAGGTCAACATCATCTGCAAATTTTTTGTTTCTTGCATGAACTTCTAATATTTTTTCTCTGCCTTTAACATCTGGCATATTAATGTAAACTTGTCTATCAAATCTACCTGGTCTTAACAACGCTGGATCCAAAACATCTGGTCTGTTTGTTGCAGCAATTACGATAATACCTTCGTTTGCTTCAAAACCGTCCATTTGGACTAATAATTGGTTTAAGGTTTGTTCTCTTTCATCATTTCCGCCACCAAGCCCAGCACCACGCTGACGCCCAACAGCATCAATTTCATCAATAAACACTATACAAGGAGCACTGCGTTTTGCTTGTTCAAACAAATCTCTAACACGGCTTGCCCCAACACCTACATACATTTCAACGAAATCTGAACCAGAAATGCTGAAAAATGGTGCGTTACATTCGCCCGCAATTGCTTTTGCAAGTAATGTTTTACCTGTTCCTGGAGGGCCAACTAATAAAACGCCTTTTGGTATTCTTGCCCCAAGTTCGGTGTATTTTCTTGGATTTTTTAAAAAGTCAACAATTTCTTTAAGTTCTTCTTTTTCTTCTTCACTTCCTGCAACATCTGTAAATTTAACTTTACTGCGTTCTACATTTCTTGCTCTGCTTTTTCCAAATGCCATATTTTTGCTGTTTGCGTCTAAAACTGCCTTAATAATCATGTAAGCAATCACAAGCATAACACCAATAGAAAAATATGGTAGAACTTTTGAAATTAGGCTTTCACCTTTAAGGTTATAACTAGCCACAATTTTATGTTCTGCATTTTCAGGTTTTGCATTATATTCATCGATATATTCTATTAAAGTTTGGCTGTTAATAAATGTTGTATAAAAATCACCTGGCGAATTTTTTAAGAAATTTTCAACCGTAATTTCACTATCTTTAACTCTTATATACAAGGTATTCCCAACAGTTTTTATATGGGTTACCTCATTGCTTTCTACTTTTGATTGAAACTCGGTATATGTTATTTGTTTACCCGCTGGACTACTTACACTCATAACTACAACGAAAATAAGTAGTAATGCTATTATCGCATAAAATATCCAATTGGTTTGCTTATTTGGTTTTTCAGTCATATATTATTCTCCTAACACCATAGTTTAACATAAAATGAAATTTTAACAAAATGATTAAAATGTTTTTTTTAAATTTTGACAATATTTTTTTATCACATTTTCAATAAAATTTATCACACTTTCTATAATGTCAGTATTATGATATGAAAACATATTAAACAAAATACCTACATCTCCTATCTCTTGATTATTATTAATTCCACTTGGGATAATTCCACCATTTTTTAAAATTAAAATTGGCGGGTTTTTAGCCCTTGAAAAAACGCTGTCAATAACAACAATTTTACTTGTTTTATGCTTGCTTTTTATAAATGCATAAACCTGTTTAAAGTTAAGCCCATTCACCTCTCTTTTACTACTCCCATAGCAATAAACATTTATATTTTTTATCCTATCTCCACAAATCACACCAAAAGAATCATAAAAATATTTTTTTGTTCCAATGCATAAAACAACCACTTCATCGTTTTTAACAATATTTAAAAAAAGTTGCTCAAAAATTTTGATGTCTTTTAAATTATATAGATTAAATTTAGTCATTTAATAAATTTTTAACAAAAAAAATTTGTTTACACCTTTTTTATTTTTTTTTAAATTAGTATTGAAATTATTATCTTATTATGTTATTATTAAAATGTAAAATAATTATTAAAGCAATTTTAATGCAGGTAATTTTATTAAATTTTTGCTAACAATTATTACAATAAATTAGGAGACAATCTTATGAATATTCTCGACATAGTAGTGCTTGTATTACTACTTCTTGTTGCCTTAATTGGCTTTTGGAAAGGCTTTCTCAACAGTTTACTGTCGTTCTTTTCAAGTGCGTTATCAGTAACTTGCGCTTTCTTCCTTTCAAAACCACTTGCTTCGCTTATGAACAATTGGTTTAATCTTGGTGCCACAATCGGAAATTCAATTTCCACCAAAATTGCAGGCTTCTTCACCGAATTTACAGGGCCTTTAACTGGTTCTGAAATTATGGCAAATGAATGCAGTGCAACTGGCATTTTGAAAACTGCATTAAATTTCTTTATAAAACCTGAAACAAGTTATGCCGACAAAGCCGAAGTCGTTTCTAAAACAGGTTTAAGTGCGGGAAATCTAGTTTTAATGGCAATATGCATGATTGTTGCTTATATCTTAATAAAACTTGTAATATTCCTTCTATCAAAACTATTTGGAGCAATGAAAAAACATTCTGTTGCAATAAATGGTCTGGACCGTGTTCTTGGTTTAGTTTTAGGGCTTTTGAAAGGTTGCGTAATTGTGTTTGCCGTTTTCGTAATTGCAAACTTACTTCAATCAATTCCAGCTGTTGCAAACTTTTTAGATACAACATTTAACAACTCTTGCATTGCAAAACCAATATACGATTTTATTAACAACCTTGTTTCCTCTTATCTTACAAAAATCGATTTTAATGGAATACTTTCAAGTTTTTAATTTAATTTAAAAAACTGTTTAACATTTAACAAAAAATA
>DLSG01000018.1 GCA_002501285.1 Christensenella sp. UBA7868
ATACATCACAAATAAATTAGAATCTATTTTAAATTTGGTTATCAAAAACTATAAGAAAAAGAATAATATTTTTAACGATTTATTTTCAGTTAACAATGTAAATGATTATGTGCAAAATTTTGAAAGATAATTTTAAATTAACTTGATTTGATTATATTTTATAAGTTACATAAAAGAGAAGGTGCCACTTCTCTTTTTTTTATTTTAAAAAATGAAAATTGTAAAGAGTTGTTATAACTTAAATAGAATTTTATTAAATTAAACTAAAAACTATTTTTACTTATATAACTATTAGGGGGAATAAGTGATAAAAGGTTTCAAAATTTTAAATAAAGTATCTAAAAAAATAAAGTTTGAATATATATTATAAATGAAAAATATTTATAATGATAACAAAATGTTAAGTGAAGAAAAACTTATGGAATTATCTTGTGCTTATGCTCAAAAACTTGAAAGTATAAAGACGCTTGAATTTGAAAACTTTGATGATAAATTTGATAGACTTATTGAATTTTTGATGGAAAGCGTGCATTTTTGTGAAAATTTAATTAAAACTTCAAAAAGTAAAGAAAATTTGGAAGAGTTTTCAGTTTTTAAAAAAGAAATTTCAAACATTATCCAAGATTTAAAAAATCTTTACGACAAAAATGATGATGAAAATGAAGAAGTTGTTGCTGAAAATAATTTTTCTAATAACAAAACGGGGTTAATTAACTCGCTAATATGTTTTTTAGAAAATTTATTTGATTTTATGGAATTAGAAACTAATATAAAAATTAAATCTTCTTTGAATAATATAGTAAAAAAGACTTTTGAGATATTAAAAAATGTGAATATTATTGAGGTTAAGGCTTTAAAAATTGTAAGTTTGTTTAGGCGATAAAATTTTTTAATAAAATTGGTTGTTTTTTCACAAATTTTTTGGAAATTAGATATTGACAAGACTGTAAATTTGTTTTATAATTTTAAAAATTAAATAGGAGAAAATTATGAAAAAGTTTATAGTTTTTTGTTTAATGTTAATAGTTACAGTAAGTTTAGGCGTTACTGTGTGGTATTTTGTTAGAGATAACGAAGAACTTGTTATTAACATGGAACCTTATGTTTACATAAATAAAGATGACAATCTAGAAGTAGATGCAACACTTAAAAACGCAAAAGTGGGAAACGAACTTATTATCACTTCTTTAAATCCAGAAGTACTTGAAGAAATTTCATGGAGTCCAAACCCAAATATTAAAGCGTTTGAAGCAAAACGTGGTGGTGCGGCTATTTTGGAAATTAAAGTTAAAAAAGGAAATATCTCTCCAGTTTACATTGAAGTGGCTGTTGGTGATGGCTCAAAAGAAACTCCATTCTTCATCGACACAGAAGAAAAACTTTTAAATATTGGTAAAGACACTTTTAAAGCAAGTGACAACTATATTTTAATGCAAGATATTAGTTTAACAAACTCTATTAAACCAATTTTAAATGATGGTGAATTTACTGGTACATTTAATGGTAATGGATATTCTATCAATGATTTAAAAATTGAAACGGCCGAAGGCGTAAAAAATGCTGGATTATTTGCAAAAATTTCCGAAACTGGTATTGTTACAGGCTTAACACTTCAAAATGTAAGTGTTGACGGTCAATTTGAAACTGCTGGTAGTATTGCTGGAATTAACAACGGAACAATCAATCGTTGTTATGTTCTAGGTGGAACTGTTCGTTCTACTTATCAAACAACAGATGCTGGCTCTACTGTTGGCGGAATTTGTGGCGTATTAAAATATTCAAACTCTAATGTTGGAAGAGTTGATAGATGTTTTAGTAATGTTTCTGTAATGGGAACTGAAAACATTGGTGGACTTGTTGGCTATAATAATGGTGCAATTGTTATTAATAGTTACGTTGCCCTTGAAGATGGCAATGTTATCAAAACTTTAAGAAACGATTCTAATGTTGGTGGGCTTGTTGGTTTAGTTTCTAATTTAGAAGCAAAAACTGCTATTGTTAAAAACTGTTATAGTTTAGGTACTGTTGCCATTAATGACGGATTAACAGCATCTACAATCAAAAAAGGAAGTTTAATTGGATATAACAAAGAAATTTCAATTAATTCTTCAAACTTATTAATGGGATTATATACAGATTCAAGCAGTGAAACTTTTGCAAATCATCAATATAATCGTACATTTAACGAAAATCAAACTTCTGAAAAAATAAATTATCGTGGTCTTGGTGTTTTTGAAAAAGACAGCGACAATAAAGTTATTCCAGCAAAATTAATTTCTTATGTTTCTAAAAAATTAGAAGACAAAACAGACAAAATTACTTGGGACTTTAAAGATGTTTGGTTATTAAATGCAACAACTGGTTACCCAGAATTAAATAAAAATGGTGCAAGCGTTCCAGATGATGTAAACTTTATTTACAAACCAGAAACTATTTCAAACTGGAATGACTTATTAAATTTCTCAAATGCAGTTAAAAATGGAACAGCACTTCCATATTATATTTTAACAGCAGATATTACAATTTCAGGAGAATTTACTCCAATTGGGGCTGTTAAACCTTTCGATGGTATTTTAGAAGGTAATGGAAAAACAATTAAAAATGTTAATATTCCTTACAGCATTATAACTTCTTCTACGGTTAAGAACTACGCTGGTTTATTTGCTAAAACAACATCTAACGCAGTTATTCAAAACTTAACTGTTGAAAATGTTACTATTTCTGAAGGTGCAAAATTTGCTGGAAGCATTGTTGCTTACAACGAAGGAGCAATTAGAAATTGTAAAGTTACTCAATCAGTTAAAGACAACAGTGGATATAATGTAATAGCATCTTATGCTGCTGGTGGAATTGCTGGAATTAACCTTGGCATTATTGACAATTGTAAAGTAGAAAATCAAAGCATTGCCGTTAAAGGTGCAAAAGAAACTTCTACAAGATTTGTTGGTGGTATTAGTGGTTCAAACGGAACAAGCAATAGTTCACAAGCCGCTACAATCAAAAATTCAAGCGTTGTAAATTCAAGCGTTGGTGATGTATTAGATAAAACTGGATTTGATTCTGGTTACGACTATAACTTTAAAAAGAACTTTAACAACATTAAATATTATGTTGGCGGAATTAGCGGAGCAAACTACTACTTAATTAACAGCAATTATGTATTTGAATCTGATATTTACGCAAACGAATATTCTTATTATGGTGAAGCAGCTGGTATCGTTGCTTACACAAAAAGTGATACATTGATTAAAGAAAACTTTGCTGAACTTTCTCAAAACAGAGTTTTGGGCGGAAGCATTACAGGCTTTATTGCTGGCGGACTTGCTTGCGAACAATATGGCAGAGCAGAATATAACCAAATTGGTTGCGGAAACGAAAGCAAAATTGACGAATCTACTGGAATACAAGTAAAATACAAAACAATTATTAAGGGTGCAGAAATTGCAGGACTTTCAAATAGACTTTATATTGGTGCAAGACTATTCAACTGTTTCTCTGGCTCACATCTATTAAACACTCAAAACGGAACTGGACATTCAGCAGGAATGACAAATGTTGTAGATTATTATGCTTACAATCGTTGGTTTGGTGAAGAAAGTGTTTATGGTGAATTTGGTCAAATTTTCTCTATTTGTACTTTTGAAAACAACACTTACAAACACAGCAGATATGATTGTACAATGGATTACAGAAAAGAAACTCAATTTATCAGAACAAACAGAGATACTGGTTATGGTAACAACCTAGTTTGGGCAAACACTGGTAATGTTTGGTATGATGATTCAGGTGACTTTGTTGGTTTCTATGATTCAAGAATGCAAAACTTAACAAGACTTCCAAGTTTGGAAGAAGCAACAGAAGATCTAGCATCAGTGTTCTCTAATTACGGATTTGATATGAGTGCTTGGACACAAGAAGTTCTTCAATATCCACAATTAAATAACGTTCCAAAAATTTCTGAAATAGACGAATAAATAAGTTTGAATATTTTTCAAATTTGCTATTGACAAAGACTTATCTTTGTAATATAATTGCATTGTAAAAAATAGGTAAAACCTAATAGAAATAAGAAAAACACAACATTAGTTGTAAAAGGAGAGATATGGGAAAGATTTTAGAATTCTTTTCAAATTTGCCAAGAATTTTAGAGATAGCATTGTTAAAACCTCAACTTTGGTTGGCTACACTACTTATTGTAGGAACAATCACTTATGTAAGCGTAAGCAAATCACAAAAGGCTCAACAACGTGCTTTAGTAAGGAAAGTTAAAGCGGTTAAGGCAAAACAACTTGCTTGCAACAACGAAAAAGATGCAACAAAACTTCAAAAAAGAGAAAAGAAATATAATAAATCGCTAATTAAACTTCGTAAAAGAATTAGATATGCACTTTGGTGGAACAAAAAGAAAATTGTTATTTCTAACCCATATTTGTTAGATACATCAAACAATGCAAATTTAGCCATTCATGATTATCCAAGTTTTACTTTTAACGATATTTTGAATGAAGAAGTTGAAAAAGCAAACAAAAAAAGAAAACACAAAACTCAAATTATCGAAAAAAATGGTGTAGTTAAAGAACTTGCTCCAGCAGCAGAAGTAGTTAAAAATACTAAAATTGCAGAACCTGTTAAAAGTTATGCAAACGCTCCTGTGAAAGAAGAAGCAAAAGAAAGCACTAAAAACTTTGACGAAGCCTATAAAAAACTTGAAACAGAATTAAAACAAGTTAAACCTGTTCAATTCCAAAGATCTTTTAAAGATTCTGATAATATGTCTAGCATTTATAAAACTAGAAAAAATGAAGAGGAAGAATTAGTAAAATAAAAAACCCAATCGGGTTTTTTATTTTTTTATACTTTTCACTTATCCGCACATTCAACAAACGATAGAAAACTCTTAAAATAAAATAAAAAGACATATTCAATTGACGCCTTCGCACTCACATGTGTCCGCCACGAATCCGCCACAAAAATGGTTAAATTATATTCAATTATACTTAAACATTTCAAACATATTTAATTAATTTTAATTGTGTAATTTACAATTAACAATTTACTACTAAATAATTATAGATAAAACAATTATTCCGTTTTAAGGCTTAAAATAGGGTAAAAATAAAAGTTATTTTATAATTATGATTATTGTTTGACAAAAATATAAAAAAAATTTAAAATATCAATATGGAAAGAGAGAAATATAATTTTTTTAAAACTGAAACCGAACTAATTAATGAGGCGAAAGAGGGTTTGATAGGTAATAAAGGGAGCAGTCTTGTTATAAATTTATTCTATTTTATAAGCAAAATGATGTTTTTTTGTGGTTTAGGATTGCTAATTTATTCATTAGTCAACATTCAAAACCCAGCATTTAATTTGGTTTTATTTTTAGCACTTTCAATAAGTTTTCTAGTTTTGGCTATGCTTTCGTATGGTCCATTAAGAGTTAGCGTAAGCAAAAACGCATTAAACATGATAAGGAACACTAAACCTTGTGCAAAAGATATTTGGTTTGGATTTAAAAACAAATATTTTAGAAATGTTTGGTTTGGAATATGTTTGTTTTTTGTTTATTTATTTAATTTAATTCTATTAGTTTTTCCTTTCTTTTTAAGATATTTTTCATATCAAACCGCAAGTTTTATTTTGGCGGACGATTTAGAGGTGGGGAGCGTGCAGGCTTTAAAATTAAGCAGGCTTTATTCAAAAGGGCAAAGAAAAACATACTTAAAAATCTTTTTTAAATATTTCCCACAAATGCTTTTATGTATAGTAACTGCTTATATTTATTCTCTTTGGTTAAGACCAAAATTCAACGCAACAATTGCTGCATATTATTTGGATATAAAGGATTAGATCTATTAGTTTATAACAAAATTAAAGTAATAGCAAATGTAAAATTTTTATAAAGTTATAATTCTATGTTTTATAAATATAAAGTATTTATTATTCATTTATTAACATCAAATA
>DLSG01000002.1 GCA_002501285.1 Christensenella sp. UBA7868
CATGAGTAGAAACCGCATGAGTAATACTTTCTTGTTTAATTAAAAGGTCGTTTTCCTTTAATTTTTCAATAACACCCTGTCTTGCGTCAACAATTTTTATCCCTTCAAATTCGCCAGCCAAACTTGTCATTTTGCCGTCATCTGTAAAGCATTTTTTGATTGGAAGTTTGTGTTTACGTTGCCATTCCTTATCAACAGTGTCACCAAAAGTACAACACATAACAATTCCTGAACCTTTTTCCAAATCTACTAACTCATCTGTTAAAACAGGAACTGTATATCCAAAATAAGGTACAACTAATTTTTTGTCTAATAAATATTTGTTCTTTTCATCTTCTGGGTTAATAAACACACAGCATACACCGCATAACATTTCAGGTCTTGTAGTAGCTACAACAACATAATCATTTGTGCCTTCAATATAAAATTTTAAATAGTTAAAAGTGCTTTCAATATCTTTATCTTCAAGTTCGCTTTGAGCACAAGCAGTTTGACATTCCGTACACCATAGTGCTGGCGCTTCTTCTTCCCTAATATAACCTTTATTATAAAGTTCTATAAAAGACTTTTGTGAAATTTGTTGAGTTCTTGGAGCAATTGAAGAATAATGTGTTTTTAAATTACAACTAAAACCCGCTTTTTTATACAAATCAAAAAATTCTTCTTCAAGTTTTGCTGTTTCTTGAAGACATAGTTCAATAAATTTTTCTCTTGGAAGTTCTTGTGCACGTTTTTTTATAGTTTTTTCAACATATCTCTCTGTTGGAAGCCCATTGTCGTCAAAACCAAATGGGAAATATACATTTTCACCAAGCATACGATGATGACGAGCAATTGTTTCAATATGCATATAACTAGATAGGTGCCCCATATGAATTTTTCCGTTACAAGTTGGAGGCGGAGTATCTATTGAATAAGTTTTTTTAGTGCTGTTTTTTTCAAATTTATAAATGTCATTTTCAAACCAATAGTTTTGCCATTTTTCTTCTTTTTCTGTAAAATTATACTTTTTGTCTAACATATTTATCCTCTATAAAATAAAAATCGCTATTATTATACCATTTATTAAAATTAAAATCAAATTTTTATGTCTAATTTTTAGATTATATATTTAGTTTAAATTATCAATAATTTTAAAAATTTCATCAAACCCAATTTTATTCTCCACATTTTCGTTTGATATTAAGTAAGTTTTAATTCCAGCATCTTTTGCTGGCAAATCTTCTTTTTCACTGTTTCCAAAATACACCACTTCATCGGGTTTTAAATTGTTTTTTTCAAGCATTTCCTCATAAAATTTAGGGTTTGGTTTAGAGTAATGACAATTTTCGTAACTAGAAATATAGTCAAAATCATTTTCTTTTAAATTTACAAATCCCATTCTAGTTATCATTCCATTTTTAGGAAAAAGCGGATTTGAAGCCAAAATCAATTTCAAACCTTTATGTTTTACAAAATCAATCAGTTCTCTTGCTTTTTCGTTTTTACCGCAAAACATAATCGTTTTTTTAAATTCGTTTAAATAAAAATCGTCAAACAACTTTTTATCTTCAAGTTTTTCTTTTCCATAAAAACTTTCAAAAGTTTCCCAAAAAACTTGTTCATTCGTTTTTAAACCATTGTTTTTAACCATGTTTTTTGTACCCAGCATTATAACATTTATAAGTTCATTTTTGTCATAACCTTTTGGGGCTAGGCGTGCACAAATAAGTCCAAAATAACCCTTTGTAAATTCTTCTTCATTCATCGGAAGCAATGTCCCGTCTAAATCAAACATTATTGCTTTAATCATTTTTTATTCTCCTTTAAACTAAAAAAGTATAACACAAAATAAAATTTTTTCTTATTAATTTATCTAAATTAATTATTTAAAATACTCCGAATTTATTTTATATTCATTCGTAAGTATTCTTGTCATTTCTTTTGGGGTTTCTTTGCAACCTGTTTTTATCCAACTTTTGCTAAGTGCTTTTATTCCGCCCGCAAAAAACGCCATGTGATAAATCATTTCACTTTTTGAAAATTTGTTATTAATATTTAAGTTATTTTTAATGCTAACAAAACTCATAAAGTCATTTTTCTCCATAAAAGTTTGTTCGTTCGTTTCCAAATAACTTTTGTAAAAAATTCTATTTTCGAACAAAAATTCAAAAAGTTTTACAAAAACATCTTCATTCCAAATAATAGAAGGATTAAATATTTTTATAATTTCGCCAGATAGTTTTTGCTCTACTTTTATCATCAAATCATTAATGTCTTGATAGTGCGCATAAAAAGAACTTCGATTTATTCCCGCTTCATAACAAATTTCTTTTATTGAAATGTCGTTATATTTCCTTATTTTCAAAAGCGAAAATAACGCTTTTTCAATTTTGTTTTCAGTTGTTAAAAACCTTTGATTATAAAAAACATTCATAAAACTCCTTTATTCCAACATTTTTAATTTTAGTGTCGGACTTAAATTTAAAGTTAAAGTTTATACTATTATTACAACAGTTGATTATAACACAAAAATTGTTAAATCAACAAATGTTGGAATAATAATTTTTAAAGGAGATAAAATTTTTATGGAAGATTTAAAAACTTATGACTACAAAACAATTAAAGTCAAAAGGAATGTTGAAACTTTGGTTACCGACACTTATGAAAGTTTAGGCTGGACACTTACAAACACAAGTTCAGTTGAAGGTTCGCTATTTTACATCAACTTATCATTTAAAAGAGATAGAAAAATTGAAAATAAAATTGAACTTTTAAAACTTCAAGAAAAAGCAGATAATATTATAAATACAATTTCATCACTTCAAAGTAAACAAAAAAATGCAGGCTTGGGGGCTTCTTTAACTACTGGAATTATTGGCGCCCTTACCTTTGGAGGTGGAATGAGCATGAGCATGCTTTTTTCTGGAATTGGTTTTATGATTGGCGGAATTGCTATTGGACTTGTTGGAGCAGGAATCTGTGCAGCCGCTTATCCTATTTTCAAAAAAATAAATCAAAAAAAATCATCAGTCATTCAATCATTACTTGAAAGCGAATATGATAAACTAGCCGACATAAATGAAGATTGCATAAAGATAAGAAAAAATGAAAATTAAAGAGAAACTAACCAATTTAACAAAAAAAGCAAAAGAATCTAAAATTTTTTTGCTTTTTTCCATACTTTATAGTTTTATTTGGGGAACCTGTAAAATTATTTTTGGGTTTATTACAAGTGCCTATTTTTTTGCTGTAAGCGGAGCAACCACTTTAATTTTTGGTTTTATAAAAAATATTTATTCAAAAAACTTTAAAACCGAAAGCCTTAAAAATAAACAGAAAAAAAGCATAAATATTTCAATTTTGCTTTTAATAAGCAGTTTTTTGTTCACTTTTTATATGTCAAGACTATTTTTTATTCCCGAAAATAGTAATTATGGATTAATTTTATCTATAACAATTGCAACATTTTCTTTTACCGAACTTTCAATTTCAATTTACAACTTTTTTAAAGCAAAAAAAACAACAGATATTTTGCTTCAATCATTCAGATGCTATAACCTTGTTTCAAGCAGTTTTGCAATAGTTTTAACGCAAGTTGCACTTTTGTCCGCAACGAACACGCCTTCCCCATTTTTTAATGCTTTAACTGGCGTATGCTTTGGATTCTTTTCAATTCTAATTGCTATTTATATTTTGCTAAAATCGTTAAAAACTAAAAATGTTTAAATTAATTTCTTAAAAAATCTATTTAATGTTATAATTAAATAGATTTTTTTACAAAGGAATTTGTTATGAATTATTATAAAATATACACTACCCCAAAAAATTTTTCCGACATCATTTTAAAAAGTGACGGTGAATTTTTAACTGGACTTTATTTTAAAGAATATTTTAACGAAAAATTAGAACCAAATTTGCTTTATTCTAAAAACCTAAAAATTTTTGAAGATACAATTAAATGGCTAGATATTTATTTTAAAGGCGAAAATCCAAACTTCACTCCTAAATATAAAATAGAAAACCTTACACCTTTTAGAAGTTTAGTTATGGACTATTTGAATAAAATACCTTATGGTAAAACAGTTTTTTATAGCGATATTGCTTGGAATATCGCAAAAACAAAAGGCCTTAAAAAAATGTCATCTCAAGCTGTTGGCGGGGCTGTAGGATTCAACCCTATTTGCATAATAATTCCTTGCCACCGAGTAATTGGTAAAAATAATAATTTAACAGGTTATGGTGGCGGAATTGAAAACAAAATAGAACTATTAAAACTTGAAAAATCATTCACCGAAAACTTAACACTTAAAAAAAGAAAATAATTGAAGAATTTTTTATTATTTTTGTTTCATAAATTTTTATTGGAGGAAAATATGCCTACATATTTTATTTCAGATATACACGCTCATTATGATTTATTTATAAAGTTATTAAATAAAATAAATTTTTCTAAAAATGATAACATGATAATTCTTGGAGATATAATTGACAAAGGCGACAATTCAATT
>DLSG01000093.1:0-3263 GCA_002501285.1 Christensenella sp. UBA7868
TAAATTCTTTACTAAACCTAAATAATGGAATTATGTATTTGCAAAGTGCAAAAACTGAAGTGTATTTAAAAATTAAAGTTACTTTTAAAAAACTTGTTAATTTTGTAAATGTTAGAATTATTCCTAAAACCAAAGGTTATACTCTTGGTGGAGGCATTTCATTCTATTGTTTGAAAAATGAAGTAGTAGATTTAACAAATTATATAAAAATAGATAGTTTTTCAGGTTTTGATAGTAAAAACGAACCTATTTATGTGTTAATGGATAGTTTTAAGGAAGTGACAGGCGGAAGTGAAACATTAGTTCAAGATCCACGAAACTATAATGTTGGAAATGGTGAAAAAACTATTGTTATAAACAATGTAACTTATACTTTTAAAACATTAGATTTAACTTTTGACAAAGTAGAAACTTTTGTAGGTGAAGTTGTTGATCTAAAAAGTTTAGTACAAAATAATATTAGAAGTTCAAATTTAACAGATAAAAATGCTAGAATAAAATTTGAAAAAACAGATTTAGTAAGTGAAGAAGGGACTTTTTCTTCAACAAATTTATTAAGCGATTTTGATATTAAATTTTTAGTAAATGATAAAGAATTTTCAATAAAAGTTGATTGTAATGATTTGTCTATTAACACAACAGATAGAAAATCAATTTTAAAAGAAGACACCAGCACAAATCAAACAATAAGATATGAAAATATCTATGCTGGGCAAGAAATAAATTTCAAAGATTTTATAACTACATCAAATGAAAGCGAATTTACTAAAATTCAAATAGAATTTTTGAAAATTGAAAGCGTATCAGATAAAACTGGCAGAAGTTATGACAATTCAAAATTTTCTGTAATCAGTTCAAATATTTGTGGTAAAAACAGTCTTGTTTTAAGCAATGACGGAGTAGTTTTATTTGCAATCGGTCAAAATAAAATTATTTGTTATTCAAGTTTAAATTATGAAGTTCTTATAAAAATGGAATTATCACTTGAAGGGAATACAACAGTTTCAAGCAATTTTAATGTTAGATTGCTTCCTGTTGAAATTAAATATAGTTTAGAAAAATCAATCAATAATGAAAACTTGGTTAATGGGAAATATTCTATTTATGATATTTTCTATGTTGAAACAAAAGCGGTTAATCAAAACATTAATTTGAATAATGAGGTTAAATTTTATATTAATTCAGTAACTACTGAAAATTTAATTAATAATGCATGGCTAGACAGTTCAAAACTATCAAGTGAAACTGCACTAATCGCAAATTTTGCGGGACAAAATTATCAATTAAAATTGCTATATACAAATAGCGGAGAAAGTAAATCAAGTTTGTTTAAAGAAGTTTTAACAAATGAATCTTCTTGTTTACAATCGTCAGATGATGCCGTTAGTATAATAGGCGTTGGTGATGTTTATGATTCTTTTGGCGAATTAGTTAGTGGTATAAATTATAATATCGTTGTTGAAAATGGAGCAATTTATTATTATGTTTATGACAATGATTCTAACTTGCTTTGTAAAATTGACACGAACGGACTTGTTACAAATCGTGCTAACAAAAATTTTAGTTTAACTTTATATGCAAAAACTGAACAAGTTTTTGACATGAAAGAATATAACTCCACAGCAAGTAGCCAAATTGAATTAAAACCAGAAAGTTTGGTTAATGCAAAGTGGGAAAAAGATAATGGCGTTTATGTTTTATCAATGCTTGCTGGATCTGAAATTGATTTGGAAGGATTTTTAAATGGTTCAAGTTTATTAGATAATGAAAATAATTCAAACTTTTTGGAAACAGTAGTTAAAAAGAGTGATAAAGGTAATTATTTTGTAAAATCTGAAAACGTTCAAGAAATTACTTATGGATATTTTTACATATATAAAAATGATGAATCATTAAAAGTCTTGGTGAAAGTTTATCCTTATAACCTTTATAAAGTGCAAGAAGATGACTTTACTTATAATGGCGCAAGTATAGTGGTTGGAACAAAAACCGCAATTGAAAAAGGTGATAGTTTTACGAGTATTTATGTAAGTGAAAATAGTGAAATAAATCTTGATGAATATGTTTTAAGTGTAACGAAATCAGGACTAAAATCTAATGTAACATATAACATTAATAAAGTTGTTTGCTATAATTTAAGTTCATCAAATTATAGTTTTGCAAGCGAAACTTTAGAAAATGAATATCAAGACTATTCAAAATTAACTGATAATAAACTAGAAATTCATGCAAATGGCACTTATTATGTTTATTTGAATGCTAAAACACAAAATACTTCAATTGATTTTGCATTTAGAGTTCTACAAGTTAAAAATAACACTATAAGCACAATTGATGTTGAGAATAATAGTTATATAAACTTAAATTCATTAATTAATGTTATTGCGATTTGTGCTGATTCAAGTTTTTCAGGCGGTGCAAATATAAATTTACTTAACAATCTTGATTTTTATTTAACAAATCAATATAATTCCTATATTTCTTCAAATGTTTTATATGTTTTAGAAAAAGATGAAGGAAATAATAATCTTGTTTTACATTACAATTTAGATAATGTTGTAAGTGAAAATGTTATAATTTCGGTTTCAAAGAAGTCTAAAACTTATGGAGATAATAACTACCCATATTTTGTTAAAGACGGCGAAATGTTTGAAGAAAGATGGGGAGATGCTGAAAATGTAACACATATCTCTGAAAATATTTCTAAAATTGATAGCGTAAAAGTTGGCGATGTGAATTATTTAACAACTATTGAATCAAATCCATTTAAGTTTAATGATGTTACATTAAATAACAGCAAAAATGCACAATATTTTATTGTTGAAAAAATGCTAATAATCTTTAAAGATAATGTAACTGGCGAAAATGGTAATGGGGCTTCAATTAGTTTTAGAAGTGGAGATGTATTATTTTATGATAGTGTAAGCGAACAATATAAACTAGAAAACAATATTGGTGTTATTGAATTATTTACAACCATTGGGGAAAATAGCAGTGACTGCAATTATTTTGTAAAACAAAATTATAAATTAAATAATTATGCTATTACAAAAAGTGCTAGTGGTTACGAATATTTTGTTAATGGTGAAAAAGTTGAAAATATGCTTAAATTTGACTTGATGATGCAAAATACTGATGGCGAATTTGTAAATTCAGTAACAATTGATGGCGAAACTTATACTATTTCAAATGATGGCGATACAATAATTGCAAACGGAATTAGGTTAACAACTGATGGACAGATTAGTGGGACAAAAACTAAC
>DLSG01000093.1:3293-3491 GCA_002501285.1 Christensenella sp. UBA7868
GAAATTAGTGAAAACTTTGCTTTGTTTGAAATTTAGTTTTAAAAATTTTAATAAAACTTATTAAAATAATCAAAAAATATTTCACTAAAAATAAAAAAAGAATAACTACAAAAAAAAGGGCAAAAATTTTAATATGATTGCTCTTTTTTTTAGTGTGCTTTTTGTTAATGTGGTTTTGATGTTTTTTATGATATTTTT
>DLSG01000031.1 GCA_002501285.1 Christensenella sp. UBA7868
TGATTTTGTTTGTGAAAAATGCAATTATAGTAATAAAAATTTTGAAATATTGGGCGATGCTTTGCTTAAACTAGCCTTAAAACAAGCGTTTTTTGATAATGAAGATGAATTAAAAATATACACTGAAATTTGTGATAAATATTTTTTAACCGACAAAATTTTGACTGAAAAAATAGCAGAAAAATATAAATTTTTAGACTATATTCCTTTTGATAAATCCAAGAATGTTGAAAAAGAGTATAAATATCAAAAGGGAAAAACTTCCTACATTTCATCATCTTTAAAAGCGTTTTTGTATGCAATTTATTTGTCCGAAAAAAACTTTGAAGATGTTTTGCAAATTGTTCGTTCATTCTTATTTTTAACAGATGATATTTTTGTAGATTTTAACAAAAATTACAAAATAATTGATGAAATCGAGCAAAAATATCAAAAATTAGCCGACTTTATAAATAAAAATGAATATTTAACAAATACAAATGAAATTTCCTTTAAACAAATAGAAAATGCTATAAATTCTAAATTTGATTATAAAACAATTCTTTTTTACGATAGGCTTAAAAATTTTGGTTACAAATTTGAAGAAATAAATTTAAAAGCTAAAACCGCAAAAATTAATTATTGTTTTGATTAATCAAATATTTCAAATTTTTTTTCTTATAGGATTTAATATAAAATAGCACAGCGAATTATCCGCTGTGCGTTTTTTCTATAACTATTTTTAATTTTATTTAAACTTATGTTAATTATTTGTTTTTAACATTTTAAGCGATTTATTTAATAAACAAAATCTAATAAATGAGATGTTATCACAAAATGCAAAATATCAACATAAAATGCTTAAAATAAGGAGAAGTTACATGGGTTATAATTTTTTTAAGCGTAATAATTGCTGTAAAACCGAAATTAAAAAATGTGATCAAAATATAAGAGAAAAGCACTTACATGGTCCTCGAGGACCACAAGGTCCACAAGGAGTAACGGGCGCGACAGGGCCAAGGGGAGAACAAGGACCAACAGGACCAGCAGGTGAAATTGGGCCAATTGGGCCACAAGGAGAAATAGGCTTGCAAGGTTTGCCAGGCGAAAAGGGGGAACGTGGCGAGAAAGGCGAGAAAGGAGATAATGGGGCAATAATTACTCCTAGTTATGCAAATTTTATAAATTCTTCTCAACAAACAATTCAATTTGATACAATGCAACGAGGCTATATATCTTTTAATTTTACACAAATAGCCAAAGATATAGAACTTCTCAACAATACAGATTGTAAAATATTAAAAGATGGAGTTTATCAATTAGATTTTTCTTTTTCAATAAATAATTTTTATAATTCAAGCAATTTAATTTTATTTGTGAATGATGTGGCGGTTTCAACGTTGTTGTCGTCGTTTGCAAACGGAAATTATTCAACAACAAGAATTTTAAATTTGAAAACTAATGATGTAATAAAAATAGGTGCAACAATCACTCGTTTCGTTTTAAATGGTGGGTTGTCACTTTCAATTTTTAAAATTGATGAATAATTAAATAATATAAGTAAAAGTAATAAAAAATTTTGGGGTTTATATAAGATTAAAAAAATATTAAGTTTGTAACAAAACTATTAAAATTCTATAACAATTTATACGAAATAAACAAAAAANNAAGTAGAAGATAAGTTTATTTATCTCCTTGATTAAAAAGAATGACAGTTGCGACTACTGTCATTTTTTTAAAGTTATTTATATAATAAATGTTTTTAATTATAAAAATGATAAATTTTTATGTATCTTTTAAAAAATAAGGCTTGAAAATTAAAAAAAATTTAAGTGTGAAAAATAGTCCTATATCAAACTTTTTATGTTATAATAAATAGTAAGTTGTAATAAATACTTTTTCATGGTGTTAAATGGCATCAAATTTTCATTAAAAGACATAACAAAAGAAAATTTCTACAATACGTAGAGAAAAAAATTTTATAAGGAAATTTCTACGATTTGTAGTAAACAATAAGTAGGTTTACTTTTTTTGCTTGATGAATTTATAATTTTGTTGTGATAAGGAGGAAATTGTGTTATGCAAAATAAACATAGGATTGGAGATACAATCGCAAAATTAAGGAAAGATAAGGGCTGGACTCAAAATGAACTTGCCGAGAAATTGCAAGTAAGTGATAAGGCGGTTTCAAAATGGGAATCTAATAAAGGTGATCCAAGCATTGAGTTCTTGCCTGCATTAGCAGAATTATTTGGGGTGACGCTAGATTATTTAATGACGGGAAAAGAAGTTGAAGAAAAAATAGTTACTATCAGTAAATTAGAATTGTGCGCTAAAAAAGATGACCCTCAAATATTAAAAGATTTTTCTTTGCAAGCACATACAAAAGACGAAGATGGAAACTCGTTAATGTATTATATTAAAAAATATAATAGTTTGAATGTGCTTAAAGCATTAGTTGATAATTGTCATACTGGATTGACATCAATATTTTTGAAAAATGAGTTTGATTTACCAGAATTATTAATGTTAATAAAAATAAATAGAGAACAAATTGTGATGAAGAATATTGCAAGAAGCACGCCAGATATTAGATTTTATTTAAACAATTTTTCAAGCAATTCAATGTGGAAAGAAGAAAATAACAATGGTGATATTTCTGATGGCTATAAAGAGATATTTACTTATCTTGTAAAAAATTATGATAATTTAGAGAAGTCACAACAATTGTATTATTTTGATTTAGATGATAAAACCATGATGAGCAAACAAACNNTGTTGGTCTTATGCCTATCCTTATTTTGTTGATTATGCTTATAAATATAACAAAGTCTTGTTTAACAAATTATTAAATAAAATTGTTATTTCAAATAAATTGTATAAAGAGAAAATTGATGAAATTAAAAAAGATGGCAAAAATGAATATAGTTGGATTGATTATAAAATAAAAGATTTGAATGAAAAATATCTTTATGTTAACATTTTATCTAAAACTGTTTTATCTGCTCTTGATTGTGAAGATTATGAAATAGCACAAAAATTAAACGAATTGGTTAAAGATAAATTTGATGAAGATGTGTTTGAACAAGCGAAAATTTCAAAAAATAAAAAATTAAGTGAAAACGAAAAACAATTATTACATTGTATACATAATGGCATTGTCTCAAAAGATGAATTAATTGCATTAAACAATTTTGACTTATATGAAAAAACGATAAAAGCATATCCTATAAGCAAATTTGAAATATTGTATAATGCAATAATTAACAAGGATTATAAATTGGTTTTTGATACTGCACAAAGTTTTGGGTTTTCTATTTTGATTGAAGATTTACGAAATAAAAAAGAAGATAAACTAATAGCAGACTTTGTTATAAAATTATATAATCAAGACTTATCAAATGAAATAAATTATAATTATTTAAAAAAGTTTATTAATAAAGAAGTTAAAACAAAAACACAATTTTTACTACCATTGTATGAAGGTAAACCAAATTATAAATACGAAGGGTTTAGTTTGGCAAAACAAATTATATTTTTAAATCAAGTTTTAGATAAAGATGTTAGGTTTATTGAGTTGGGTTGCTCGGCGGCGACGCAACAAGAACTTGATTATGCTTTAACAAAAATTCAGCCTAATAATTTTAAAGCAATTAATATTCTGCTTAATTTTGGCGCTAAATTGCATAAAAAGTCGATAGAAGATGACGGCTGGGGATATATGGTTAATAGAGATGAGATTGATGAGATTGGAACTGAATTATTAAAACAAAAAATTAAAGATATTTTGGGAGAAAGATAAAATGACGGACGAACAAAAAATAATTCTAGGAAGCGATTATGGTTTTGCTTTATTTCCATTTTCTTTTAAAGAAGCAATAACAAATCATTGTAATTATAACTACAAAAATGAAAAAATTGACAATGTTTTGACTGCCGAGTTAGGAAGACTAGGAAAATTCTGGAAATTTATTGATGGGGTTTCATATTTAAAATTTAATAATGATAAAATTAAAATTGAACAAAAACAAAATGAAGAAGTTGCCTGTCTTGTTCCGTTATTACATGGGGTTGAAAAAATTGTTGTATATTTTAATAATGGACAAAAAGAAGTCGAAACCCATAAATCAATTTTTAAAAATGTTGATGTTTGTGTTATAGATTTTGATTTTAAAAATATTATAAAAAAACTAGAATTTCATTTTAATTATGAGATTACCGAGCCTTTAATAGTCGAAGTTGAAACTGAATTATATCAATCACCACTTAAAGATGAAAAACATAAACTGTTGTAATGCAAAACAATATGATCTTTTAAAAATGAAAGTACAAAAAATTTTTTGCGAAGTATGTATGTATTGCTTATTATGGAAATTACCCAAAACTTTAAACTAAATAAAAATAGTGCAGATATTAGTTAGCACTATTTTTATTTTATCTAAATCACTAAAATTTTAATAAATTATTCCAACAGATTTTAAATTATGTTGGTTTTAAATTTATTTTTTTTGATAATCTAATTTAATATTAGATATTGAAATTTTTTATTAATAATAAAAAATTTATTTTACCTTTTATTAACACATTGTTCTATTTTACTTTTATCAAAATTGCCTATTTCTTTATTGCTCCGATATGTGTATGTAGAATTAGTAAACTCATAGCAATCTAAAATCTTAATATTCATTTCACTTTCATTTTTAAAAGTATTGTTTGATATTATTGCATTAACTTTAATTGCACTTTCACTGTTTCCAATTTTTATGTAAGAGAAGTAGTTGTCATTATTTGAAATATTGTAAGTCGCTACATTTTCAAAAGTGTTATTTGAAACTGTGATATCACTATCAAATAAAACCGAGATTCCACCAAGCAAAATATTTTTGAAAGTATTATTCTTTATTTCAACATTACCCGAAGCGCAAATAGCGTTTGCATTGCAGTTTTCAAAAATGTTTCCAGCAATTTCTAATCCGTCAACTTTGGTATAAAAGCCAACAACACAATTATTGCTAGGATTAACTTTTTCATCATAACCAAGATTTTTAGTTGTATTTTTAAATGTATTATTTAATATTTTAATGTTTTTATATGTGTATTTTCTTTCACCATGGTCGCCAATTGCTTTGTATAATTCGCCATTACCACTTGAAAAAGTGCAATTAGAAATAGTTATATCTTCTGGAACAATAGGACTATCAAAAGGAGACATTCCGCCAGAACCACCACTATCTAATTCTTCAATTTGAATGAATTCGTGAGGCCCAACAACGCTATGATTTTTTTCGCTTCTTTTATCACAAGAATTATGAGCATAGAAGGTTTCAAAATTACATTTATTTA
>DLSG01000111.1 GCA_002501285.1 Christensenella sp. UBA7868
GTTGCTCCAGCTTTTCCAAACTCTACAATAGGGTCGTAAAGGTCTAGCGCTTCAAGACCAACACCAATTAGCAAAAATAATACTAAAATTCTAGCAGAAGTCATTTTAGTTTTTAAAATCAAAATTTGAGCTAGAAAACAAATAAAACCACCCACTAAAAACACTTGAAGATAAGTTAGCCACATTATTTTTTCTCCTCCTTAACAATTTCAACGGCATGACAAACCCCTGGAATACTCTCACCTTGTTGTGACGAAAGTGGACTTAACAGAGCCCCTGTTGCACAAAATAAAACGCGTTTTAACTCGCCTTTTTGAAGTTTTGGAATAATGTAGGCATTTAACACACTTGCACTACACCCAGCACCGCTTCCGCCCTGATAAACTCGTTGTTTTTTTGAAAATATCATTTGACCACAATCGTTGTAGTTTTCCATTAATGGATAGCCTTCTTTTTCCATTAAATCTTGAAGAATTTCGCTTCCAAGTTTGCCAAGGTCGCCTGTTACAATTAAATCGTAATTTGATGGCTTGGTTTTTGTTGCCTTAAAATGATTTATTAATGTGCTACAAGCACTTGGTGCCATAGCGGCTCCCATATTGTTTGCATCTGTTATCCCGAAGTCGGTAACTTTTCCAAGAGTTGCACTGTTTAAACAAACATCACTACCGCTTGACGATAAAATTGTACAACCGCTTCCTGTTACCGTCCACTGACTTACTGGCGGGCGTTGATTTCCAAGTTCCAAAGGATAACGATATTGTTTTTCAACAGAAGAAAAATGGCTTCCTGTTGCACATGCTACATTTGTCATATATTTTCCGTCAATTAATAGTCCGCCAATAATTAAACTCTCCGCCATTGTAGAACAAGCCCCATAAAGCCCGATAAAGGCGGTGTCTAGGTCACGGGCGGTAAAACTCGAGGAAATTATTTGGTTCATTAAATCGCCCGCAACAAGGGCGTCTATTTGGCTTGGTTTAAGTTTTGCTTTATTAATTGCTCCATTTATTGCGGTTTCCAACATTTTTCGTTCTGCCTTTTCATAACTTTTTTCACCAAACAAATCATTTTTTAAAATGTGGTCGAAATAATTTTTAAAATTTCCCTCGCCTTCTTTTTTCCCTACCAATGCATAGTTTGAAATTATTTTAGGTTTATTTTTAAAAAAAATAGTTTGTTTTGATTGATAATCTTTTTTCATAACAGAACAATATTTTACAAAAAAAAAGATTTTATACAAGTTGTATAAAACCAATTTTTATAATATTTATAGTTTTTCTTCAAGTAAGTCTGCAATTCTTTTGCAAGCAAGTCCGTCACCATAAGGGTTTGAGGCTTTACTCATTTTGTCGTAATCTTCTTTGTTTACAAGTAAGTTTTTAAATTCGTTGTAAATAGTTTCTTCGTTTGTTCCAACAAGTTTTAATGTGCCAGCTTCTATTCCTTCTGGACGCTCTGTTGTATCTCTCATAACAAGCACAGGAACGCCTAGGCTTGGAGCTTCTTCTTGTATTCCGCCACTATCAGTTAAAATTAAATTTGCTCTTGCCAAAAAGTTATGAAAATCTACAACTTCAAGTGGTTCAATAATTTTAATTCTTTCTTCGTCTTTAAAAATTTCATAGGCTGTTTGTCTTACAAGCGGATTCATGTGAATTGGATAAATTACTTTAACATCTTCAAATTCGTCAATAATTCGTTTAATTGCTCTAAACATGTGTTTCATAGGTTCGCCCAAATTTTCACGCCTATGAGCGGTTAGCATAATAAGTCTGCTTCCTTTTGCCCAGTCTAAATATTCATTAGAATAATCTTTTTTAACAGTAGTTTTTAAAGCATCAATTGCGGTGTTTCCCGTTACAAAAATTGTTTCTGGATTTTTTTGCTCGTTAAGCAAGTTTTGTTTTGCTCTTTCTGTTGGTGCAAAATTTAAACTAGATATAATTCCAACGCCTTGTCTATTAAATTCTTCTGGGAATGGTGATTGTAAATTGTATGTTCTTAACCCAGCCTCAACATGACCAACTTTTATGTTTAAATAAAAGCAAGCAAGTGCTGTAACAAAAGTGGTTGAAGTGTCACCATGAACAAGCACGATGTCTGGTTTTTCTTTTTCTAAAACTTCTTTAATACGCTCTAAAATATTTATTGTTACATCAAACAAAGTTTGTTTATCTTTCATAATTAACAAGTTGTAATCTGGAACTACATTAAAGATATCTAAAACTTGTTGTAACATTTGTTTGTGTTGTCCAGTAACACAAACTACGGTTTGAATGTCTTTTCTTGTTTTTAATTCGTTTACAAGCGGACACATTTTTATTGCTTCTGGTCTTGTTCCAAAAACAAGCATAACTTTTTTCATTTGTTTCTCCTGTTTTTATGTTATTTTTTTGTTATGATTTGATAATTTTCTAAATTTGTGCTTCAAGTTCGAGTTCGCTTTCTGGGCTACTATTAACCTTAACTTGTTTAGCATTTTTTATTGTATTTGCTTTTGAAGCATTACCGTCTTCCATTTCTGTAACACGATGTTTTGTTTTTGCCCAAGTACGTTGGTTTCCGCACAAGAACAAGCCTCTAATTGCTGAAAAAATGATTATGTAAGACAATACGAACATTGAAATTACATTTGGTAAGAAATCAATTAAAATGCGTTTCTTTTCTTGTTTTGTTCCGTCATATAATGATGAAATTGGAATTAATAAAATATAGAATATTGCAACTGCTAGGTTAAAAATTAAAAGTGGTCTTGGAAGCGGAATTGGAACATTTAAGCAAGCCAAAACAATTCCGTAAATTGAAGTTAAAAAAGCAAGTGTTACATTTAAAAATGATGTTAAATAAATCATTTGGTCAATTTTTCTGAATGTTGACTTTATAGTTTTAAAGTTAAATAGATTTATAAATAATAACATATAATATTTGAAAAATAAGAACCAATGACCTTGTGCCCAACGAGTTCGTTGAATATAAGCTTGTTTAACGCCTGTTGGCTTTTCGTCATATACACGAGTGTTTATGTTGTGAACAATTCTTTTGCCTTTTAGTGTTGCAATAGATTGAATTTCTAGGTCTTCTGTTAAAGATTGGCAGTTATATCCACCAATTTCTTTTAAGAAATCTGTTGTCATAGCAAAGCCTGTCCCACCAATTGCTAGGTTTAAACCAAGACTGTGGTGTGGAAGTTGGAAAAATCTGTTTGTAACTCTGTATGCAGTGTAATAACTTCTTGCAACCAAACTGTTTTTGTTTTTGGAATCTAGATAAGTTTGAATCATAACTGGTCGTTTGTTTTCTTTGTAACTTAAATATTGACTGTTGATATGTCTTAAGATGTCTGGGTCAACAAAGTTGTCGGCATCTAAAATCATGAACATATCATATTTATTATAAAATTTGTCGTCTTGTTCTAGTTTATCAATAGCCCACCTTAAAGCGTGTGGCTTCCCTTTCTTTTTAGGGTCATCAACATTTCTTTCAAAAAGATAGAAATTGTCAATTTTATTTTCATTTATTGCGTTTTGAATCTCTTTTGCTGTATCGTCCGAGCAATTATCTGCAATAAAAAAAATGTCAAAAAGGTTTTTGTCATAATTGATATTTATATAATTTTCGACTGTTGCCTTAATAACACTGCCTTCGTTGTGACAAGGAACAAAAATACAAAATTTTTGTTTATCGTCAACCATTTTATATTTTGGTCTTGGACAAAAAAAAGCCACTACGGCAAGAATAGCATTATAAATTAAATAAAATTCACATAAACTGAACATTACTATAAAAATAGTACTTAAAACTGACATAATTTATTTCCCCACTCGTACTATTATACAAATTTTAGGCAATTTGTCAATAAAAAAACTCGCTTTTATTTTTTATTGTAAAAAAATGACAAATTTAAAGTCAAATTTTTATTAGTTTTAGCGAATTTTTTAAATTTTATGTTATTTTTTTAATTTTACTATTAAATAAAGAAATAAATAATTCCAACAATAATTGAACTTACTGTTCCCATAACAATAACTGGTCCCGCCACTGTAAACATTTTAACGCAAAGTCCTAAAATTAGGCCTTCCTTTTTATATTCTAGTGCTGGACTTGCAATTGAATTTGCAAAACCAGTTATGGGAATCACTGACCCAGCACCCGCAAATGTCCCGATATTATCGTAAACACCAAGTGCGGTTAAAAATGTTGATAAAAAAATTAATATAACCAGCATATAAGTTGTAAGTTGCATATCTGTTAGGTTTGGATTAAGGTATGCAAGCAAGTCGTAAAAGCCTTGACCAATGCAACAAATTAGCCCACCAACCCAAAAAGCATTAAATAATGATGGAAATTTTTTGCTTTGTGGAGATTTTTTACTTACATATTCATTATATTTTTTGTTTCTTTCTTCAATATTCATAATTTATTCCCTTTTTATTAAATTTACAGATTAATAATCGTTTTATTTTTTAACAATTGTTTACTTAAAAAAAATTTTTAAACTA
>DLSG01000109.1 GCA_002501285.1 Christensenella sp. UBA7868
TTTAGTTTAGTTTAGTTTAAATATAACCAATTTGATTTAAAAATTAGCAGACTAAAAAAAAGTTTTAATTTAAAATGGTTTAATTGTAAGAGGGAAAGGGTTATATATTATATATTTAATATTAATTATTATATAATAACATATATTTATAAGGCTGGCCGATTTAAAAAAAAATTATTATTTTTTTAAAACGATTGACACCTTGAAATAAATGTGTTAATATATTATGAACTACAAGTAGTGATTTTTTGTCGCGGACTGAAAAGATTGAATGTTTTTAGGCGAAAGAATGAATTGCTTAACTAAAATTTAAGGAGTTAGAAATTTAATGCTTGAAAAACCAAAAGTAAAAAAAGTAAACTATGGCAAAGCAACTAGATATAGTTTTGCCAAAGTAGATGAAGATGCACCACTACCTTATCTACTTCAAATTCAAAAAGACCCTTATAAAGAGTTTTTAACTAATGGTATCAAGGAGGTTTTGGAAGAAGTTTCTCCAATAGTTGACTATTCAGACAAAGCCGAATTGTATTTTTTAGAGCATAGAATAGAAGCACCAAAATATTCCGAAGACTACTGTCGTAAGAGTAGGCTTTCTTACACTATGCCATTAAAAGTTAAAGCACGTCTTGTTATTAAAGAAACTGGCGAAGTTATTGAACAAGAAGTTTATATGGGCGATATTCCTGTTATGAGTGACGAGGGATATTTTATCGCAAACGGCGTTGAAAAAGTTGTTATCAGCCAAATTGTTAAATCGCCATCTGTATATTTTTCTAGTGAGTTCGATAAAGCTGGAAAACAAATTATTGAAGCAAATTTGTTTAGCCCAAGAGGAACAAGACTTTCAATTGAACTTGGAAACACAGAAACTTTAAAATTTATTATTAACGCATCAAGCAAAGTTAGTGCAGGGGTATTTTTAAGGGCTTGCGGACTTTCAAAAGATGAAATTTGCAAAATTTTTGATAACAATCAACTAATTTTAAACACTCTTGAAAAAGAACCACAAGAAACTGAAGATGATTGCTTAATTGAAATTGCTAAAAAAACTCGTCCAGCAGAAGTTCCAAGTGCGGAAGCAACTAAACAATATTTACATGATACATTCTTTAGTAATTTATATTACAACTTTGCAAGAGTTGGAAGATATAAATATAACAAAAAATTAGGACTAGCAGGAAGAATTGCTGGCTTTGTATCTGTTAATGATATTAAAGTTGGTGACGAAGTTTTAGTTGGTAAAGGTGAAGTGATTTCAAAAGAAGTTGCTTACAAAATTCAAGACAGCGGTATTAACGAAGTTTATATTTACAATGAAGGTAAACCTCATAAAATTATCGGAAATGCTAGGGTTAAACTTTCAAATGTATTCCCATGCATTGAAGAAGATTTAGGTATTAACGAACTTGTTTACTATCCTTTACTAAAACAAATTTTAGAAGATAACAAAACAAAAGAAAAACGCATGGCTGCTATTAAAGCAAATGCAAAAGAATTAATTACAACTCATTTAACACTTGAAGATTTAATTGCAACAATTAGTTATATTATTGATTTAACACAAGGTCTTGGAAAAGTTGATAATATTGACCATTTGGAAAACAGAAGAATTGCCACTGTTGGCGAATTAATGTGCAACGAATTTAGAAAAGGTGTTAATAAATTAAAAGACAATGTTCGTGAAAGTATGCAATCTCACGACCTTGCAGAAATGACTCCAAACACTTTGGTCGCTGCAAGATTTGTAAATAAATATATTAAAGACTTTATTTCTTCAAGCCAATTATGTCAATTTGCAGAAGACTTTAACCCAGTTACAACATTAACTAACAAAAGAAGAATTTCAGCAGTTGGACCTGGCGGTATTAAGAAAGAAAGAGCTGGCGCAGAAGTTCGTGACGTACACTATTCTCATTATGGAAGAATTTGTGCTATTGAAACTCCAGAAGGAAATGGTATCGGACTTATTAACGGTTTAGCATCTTATGCAAAAGTTAATGAATATGGTTTTATTGAAACTGGATATAGAAAAGTTGATAAAGAAACTGGTTGCGTTGGAAAAGAAATAACATATATGATGGCTGGTGAAGAAGAAAAATACTTTATTTGCCAAGCGGTTGAACCAACTGACGAAAATGGAAAACTTTTAAACGATAAAGTTTTGTGTCGTAAAAAAGGTATCTTGTATGAATTGAAACCTAATCAAGTAGATTATATGGATATTTCTCCACGTCAATTTATTTCAGCAATCACTTCACTTATTCCATTCCTAGAAAACGATGATACAGTTCGTGCTCTTACTGGTTCAAACATGCAACGTCAAGCAGTGCCTTTGCTACGTGCAGACAGCCCTATTGTTGCAACAGGTATTGAACATAAAATTGCTGTTGATAGCGGTGCTATGGTAATTTGCGGTGAAGACGGCGTAGTAAGTTATGTTGATGGTACAAAAGTTATTGTTAAACAAAATAATGGCGAAAGTCATGTTTATGAACTTAAAAAATTTAGAAAAACTAACAAAGAAACTTGTTATAACCAAAAACCAATTGTTAGACATGGCGACATTGTTAAAAAAGGTGATGTTCTAGCAGACGGGTTCTCAACTCAAAATGGCGAACTTGCACTTGGTAAAAATGTGACAATCGCATTTATGAACTGGGAAGGTTATAACTACGAAGATGCTATACTAATTAGTGAAAAACTTGTTAAAGAAGATACATTTACATCAATTGCATTAAAAGAAGAAGAATGCGCTTGTAGAAGTACTAAACTTGGTGATGAAGAAATTACAAGAGATATTCCAAACGTTTCAGAAGAAATGCTTCGTAACCTAGACGAAAACGGTATTGTTAGAGTTGGTGCAGAAGTTAGACCAGGTGACTACCTTGTTGGTAAAGTTACTCCAAAGGGCGAAACAGAACTAACTCCAGAAGAAAGACTACTTCGTGCAATCTTTGGTGAAAAAGCAAGAGAAGTTAGAGATAACAGTTTAAAAGTTCCTCATGGAAGTGGCGGTATTGTTGTTGATGTACAAGTATTCTCAAGAAAAAATAAAGATGAATTAGACCCAGGTGTTAATACTCTTGTTAAAGTTTTCATTGCTAAAAAACGTAAAATTTCTGTTGGTGATAAAATGGCAGGACGTCACGGAAACAAAGGTGTTGTATCACGTGTTCTTCCAGAAGCAGATATGCCATTTATGGCTAATGGTCAACCAGTTGACATTGTATTAAACCCACTAGGCGTTCCTTCTCGTATGAACATCGGACAGATTTTGGAAGTTCATCTAGGCCTAATTGCTAAAACACTTGGCTGGAAAGTTGCAACTCCAAACTTTAATGGTGCTACTGAAAGAGATATTCAAGAAATGCTTGTTGAAAATAAATTGCCAGAAGATGGTAAATTCCAACTTTATGATGGTAGAACTGGTGAACCTTTTGAAAATAAGGTTACAGTTGGAACCATGTATATGATTAAACTAGAACACATGAGTGAAACAAAAATCCACGCAAGAAGTATTGGTAGTTACGCAATGGTAACTCGTCAACCTCTTGGCGGTAAAGCGATGTTCGGTGGTCAAAGATTTGGTGAAATGGAAGTTTGGGCATTAGAAGCATACGGGGCAAGTCATTTGCTTCAAGAAATGCTTACTGTTAAGTCCGACGACTATGTTGGAAGAACAAAAACTTATGAAGCAATTGTTAAAGGTGAACCTATTCCTGAACCAGGAATTCCAGAAGGCTTTAAAGTTTTGGTTAAAGAACTTCAATCAATCGGTCTTGATGTTAAGATTTTAACTGAAAATAACAAAGAAATTAATGTTAATGATATTGCTCCAAGTGACAATACAATGAGCGTTCAAAAGAATGTTGAAGAAGAATTAAAAGAACTTGACATTGACGAAGATGTATTCAACTTAACAAACCTTGAAGAAGGCGAACAAAATGTAGATGAAACAGAAGCAGAAGATGAATTTGATGAAAATAGTTTATTTGACGATTTTGATGACGAAGAATAATCTACACCATATAAAAAATTAATTAAGAGGTAAAAAATAAATGTTTGAATTAAGCAATTTTTATGCAATGAAAATTGGTCTAGCGTCTCCAGAAAAGATTAGAGAATGGTCTTATGGTGAAGTTACAAAAAGTGAAACAATAAATTACAGAACACAAAAACCTGAACGTGACGGACTTTTTTGTGAAAGAATTTTTGGACCTAGAAAAGACTATGAATGTCATTGCGGTAAATATAAAAGAATTCGCTATAAAGGCGTAATTTGTGATAAATGTGGTGTAGAAGTTACTGTTAGTTCGGTTAGAAGAGAAAGAATGGGTCATATTGAACTAGCAACACCAGTTTCTCACATTTGGTTTTTTAAAATAAATCCTTCAAAAATTGGGCAATGCCTTGATATTAGCACAAAAAACTTGGAAGCAGTGCTATATTATGTTAATTACATTGTAATTGACCCAGGCAAAACTGATTTTGAAAAGAAACAAGTTATTAACGATAGAGAATATCGTGATGCTTTGGAAAGATTTGGTGCTGGAAGTTTTAAAGCAGGCATGGGTGCCGAAGCAATTAAAGAACTTTTAAAAGAAATCAATCTTGAAGAAGAATGTAGAGTTTTAAAAGCAGAAATGCAAAACTCTAAAGGTCAAAAAAGACTAAAAATTATTAAAAGATATGAAATTATGGAAAGTTTCCTTGAAAGTGGAAACCGTCCAGAATGGATGATATTAGATTGCATTCCAGTTTTACCACCAGATTTAAGACCAATGGTTCAACTTGATGGCGGAAGGTTTGCATCAAACGATTTGAACGACTTATACAGAAGAGTTATAAATCGTAATTTAAGGCTTAAAAAACTTCTTGAAATAGGCGCTCCTGATGTTATTGTTCGTAACGAAAAGAGAATGCTTCAAGAAGCAGTTGATGCTTTATTTGATAACGGAAAACGTGGTAAACCAGTAACTGGTGGAAGCAAAAACCGTGAACTTAAATCTATCACTTCAAGTTTAAAAGGAAAACAAGGTCGTTTCCGTTTGAACTTGCTTGGTAAACGTGTAGATTATTCAGGTCGTGCCGTTATTATTATCGGACCAGAATTAAAAATTTATCAATGTGGTCTTCCAAAACAAATGGCGTTAGAATTATTTAAACCATTTATTATGAAACGACTAATTGATATGAATCAAACTTATAATATCAAAAGCGCTAAAAGAATGGTTGATCGTGAAAAACCAATTGTTTGGGACGTTTTAGATGAAGTTATTAAAGATCACCCAGTTTTATTAAACCGTGCTCCAACACTTCACAAACTTTCAATTCAAGCGTTCGAACCAGTGCTTGTAGAAGGAAATGCTATTAAACTTCACCCATTAGTATGTGCGGGCTTCAACGCCGACTTCGATGGTGACCAAATGGCAGTTCACGTTCCACTAGGGGCAGAGGCTTGTGCAGAAGCAAGATTCTTAATGCTTGCATCAAACAACATTGTAAAACCTAGTGATGGAAAACCTATTGTTACTCCTCAACAAGATATTGTTTTAGGAACATATTTCTTAACTATGTTAAATCCTAACGCAAAAGGAGCAAACAAAACATTTATTAGTGAAGACGAAGCAATTATGGCTTACAGTCTTGGCTATTTAAGCATTCAAGCACCAATTTTTGTAAGAAGATCTGGCGAACTTGAAGGCAAAAAATATTCAAAATTAATTCCAACTTCAATTGGTAAAATTGTGCTTAATGCAGTTATTCCGCAAGATTTGGGATATGTTGATAGAACTGATCCAGAACAATTTTTGGATTATGAAATCAATCAAAAAATTGTTAAAAATGCAGATGGCAGTGTTACTAAATCTAATTTCTTGGTTGGTAAAGACCAACTTGGGGATATTGTTGGAAAAGTTTACGCTAAACACGGAACTACTCCTACTGCAAGATTCCTTGATGATATTAAAGCACTTGGTTATAAATATTCAACATTAAGTGGTATTACCATGAACTTGTTTGATATGAATATCCCAGATGAAAGAAAAACAATTATTGATGAAACTCAAAAACTTGTTGACGAAAACGAAAAAATGTATAATCGTGGTTTAGTTACTTTAAATGAAAAAGTTAATAAGAACATTGCATTATGGGAAAAAGCAACCGAGAGAATTTCTCTTGCTGTAAGACAAAATCTAGGCGAATTTAACCCATTAAACATTATTGCAACATCAAAAGCCCGTATGAACCCAGACCAGTTGAAACAAGTTTGTGGTATGCGTGGAATTTTGGCGGCCGTTGGTGGTGCTAAAATCGAAATCCCTATTAAATCTAACTATCGTTTAGGTCTTAAACCTTTCGAATATTTCATGAGTTCTCGTGGTGGACGTAAAGGTCTTGCCGACGTTGCGTTAAAAACAGCAGATGCTGGATATTTAACAAGAAAACTTGTTGATGTTTCTCAAAGCGTTATTGTAAACGAAGAAGATTGCTTTAAAGCAAATGGCGAAAAAATCAAAGGTGCTGTAGTTTCTGCAATTACAGTTGATGATACTTTGGTTGCAACATTAAAACAACGAATTGTTGGTCGTGTTGCAGTTAATGATATTGTAAATCCTAACACGCAAGAAGTTATTGTTAAATCTAATGAAATGATAACCGATAAGCAAGCAGATGAGATTGAAGCGTGCGGAATTAAAGCGGTTGAAATTAGAACTGTATTAACTTGTAGATGTAAAAATGGCGTTTGTGCTAAATGCTATGGTAAAGATATGAGTAGTTCAAAAATGATTGGCGTTGGTGAAGCCGTTGGTATTATTGCCGCTCAATCAGTTGGTGAACCAGGAACTCAGCTTACTATGAAAAACTTCCATACTGGTGGTGTTGCAACCGCTGTCGATGTTACAAAAGGTTTACCTCGTGTTGAAGAATTGTTTGAAGCTAAAAAACCAAAAGGAATGGCTACTCTTTCAGAAGTTGCGGGTAAAGTAACTGTAAACAAGGTTGATAAACTTGATGAAGTTGTTGTTCATTCAAATGATGGAGATGTTTCTTATCTTCTTCCTTATGGAAGCGTGTTAAAAGTTAAAACTGGCGATAATGTTGTTCCAGGAACTCCATTAAGCGCTGGTTCAATCTATCCTAATGATATTTTAAGAACACAAGGCGTTAAAGCAGTACAAGATTATTTGATAAGCCAAATTTTATACGCTTATTCAAAAAGCAGTGTTGATATTAACACAAAACACTTGGAAGTTATTATTCGTCAAATGCTTAAAAAAGTTATGATAGAAGAACAAGGTGATACTCATTTCTTACCAAGTTCGTATGTTGACATTTTTGCTTATGAAGATGCAAACAACGAAATTTTGAAAGAAGGTAAAGTTCCAGCAAGTGCTAAAAGAACACTTCTAGGAATTACAAAAGCAGCATTAAATGCTGACAGTTTCTTGTCTGCTGCTTCCTTCCAAGAAACACCTATGGTATTAACAGAAGCCGCAATTAAAGGTAAAGTTGATACTCTTCAAGGCTTAAAAGAAAATGTTATCATCGGTAAATTAATTCCTGCTGGAACTGGTAACTATAATCATATAAATGTTTATCCAAAACTAAACAGTAGTTTAGAAGAACATTCAGATCTAGAAGATGTAGAAGAACAGTCTGACGCTGAAGATAATTCTAGCGAAGAATAATTAAATAAATGAAAAAATCTTATTAATTAATTTTAATAAGATTTTTTTATTAAAAAACTAAATTTTAATGATTTATTAATGTGTTATAAAATTAAATAAAATTTTTATTGAATTTTTTGTTAAGAAATTTTGAAAAGGGTATTTACAAAAATAAAAATTTGTGTTATTATAATGGTAAATTTAAGGAGAATTTATGATTACAGAACAAAAAAAATTAGAAGAATTAATGTATTTATCTTTAATTGGAAACTTTGCTTACAGACAAGTTAGAGATCACAAAACTTATATTGCTTTCAACGCAAAGAATTCAGACGGAAGTTTAAAACCAATATATATCACAACAGAAAATCTTGACAGCGACAAAATTATGAAAATGCGTGTAAACGCTTTTGAAAAACGTGTTCTTGATGAAAAAATGCTTGCAACAGTTGATGCTATTGATAAAGGAGAATTTAGTTTTTCTAAAAGAATAGTAAACTATGTTTATAACATTTATTCAAAACTTCCAGAAAAACAACAAAAAGAAGATATTGAAAGTTATTTAACAAATTTTGTTTATCTATGCAGAGTAAAACTAATTGATAAAAAAACATTTAAAGCCTGCACAAAATATATGAAACGTCTATTTGACGGAAAAACTTATTCTTTTTAATTAAATTATTTTTTAAAATTTTGACATAATAATTTTACTTTTGATGTAAAATATGTTAAAATTAATTTAATTAGGAGAAAGTATGAGGCAAGAATTCGTTTATCCAGCAGTATTATATCATGATGAAGAAAACAATAATTATGCGGTTGCTTTTAACGATTTAGACATTTTCACAGAAGGAGAGACTGTTGAAGATGCTTTTAAAAGTGCAAAAGAATATCTTACTGCATATTTAGAATGTGCTAATCACATTCAAAGTGAACTTGACAATCCAACAAGTTATATTGTTGTTAAATCCGAGCATCAAGCAGACATTGTTCTTTTGGTTGATGGCGAACTTGATACAGAAAATATCAAGGGTGAGTTTACTGACGAGATTGACGATTTAGATTTGTTTGAAGAAGAATAAAAAAGAAGTTGAATAACTTCTTTTTTTGTTTCTATATTATTTTTAATTTAATTAAATTTTAATGAATTTATTTATCTATTTATTACTTTTATTTTCTAATAGGTTTTTATAGATTTCAAAAAAGTCTTTGCAAACATTGTTCCAGCCCTTGTTTAAAGTTTTATTTGCGTTTTCAGAAACTTCAATCAATTTTTCTTTGTCTTTGAAAATTTCAATTATTTTGTCTGAATATTCATCTAGTGAAAGATTTGATAAAAAACCATTGTAATTATCAATTATTCCTTCACTACTTGCGGCTCCATTTATAGAAAGCATAGGTGTTTTTTGGCTTGCCGCTTCGCATTTAACAAGGGGACAATTATCTATAACTGACGGGAAGCATAACAGATTTGCAAAATAATAATATTTTGAAAGTAATACTTGGTCGGTTATTTTTCCAACAAAAATAACATCATCATCAAGATTTAGTTCGTGACATAAAGTTTTTAGTTCTTGTTCTTCATTTCCACCACCAACCATCAACATTTTAAACTTAAAGTTTTTTTCTTTAAGTTTTTTTAAACTTTCAAGCAAAAAGTCTAGGTTTTTACATTTTACTTCAAGTCGTCCAACATAAAGTAAAATATTTTCGGTGTTAGAAATGTTATATTTTTCTTTAAATAATTTTTCAACTTCGTTATTTTTATTTTCAACAAGTTTAAAATTTGTTGTGTTTGGAACAACTGTCATAGGAACTGTAACATTATGAGCAATATAATTTTCTTTTGTAACATTGCTTACTGGTAAAATCATGTTAGTTTTATTTAAAATTTTATAAGCCCTGTTTGTCATTTTCTTGTAAATTAATTTGCTTTTTATTAAAGTTTTATATTCTTCGCTAAATTTGCTATGACCATGAATTACAACGGGGATATTATGTTTTTTGGCAAATTTTAATCCAAAGGTGCAAAGTCCAAAAATGGTGTGAAGGTGTATTATGTCGATATTTAATTTCTCCATTAGTTTTTTAAATTTACTGTCAAGGTTCGGAACTGGTAAAAAATCACCAAACGCTTTCGGTATTTTTATTGCTTTGCATCGAATTACGGGGTAGTCGCATTTATCGGTAAAACCAGACAACTCGCCAGTTACAACAACAACATTAACATCTTTGTTTTCAAAAAGTGCTTGTGCCATATTTCTTGCAACAACCGCCGCACCACCAAGATTAGGGTAGAAAATATCTGTTAAAATAGCAACATTTATTTTGTCGTGTTTGTAAAAATTTTCTAGTAAATTTTCGTTATGTATTTTCATATATGCTCCAAATAATGTGAAAAAATTTAATATAAACAAATTTAAAAATATTATTAAAATTACGATAAAACTCACTAAAAATATGTTAAATTTGTTTTTTAATTAATATTTTATATTTTTTTGTTATTAAGTTTTATTTGCGTAAATGTTTATAGTCTCAAAAATATGCTTCCAAAAAATTATATAAGTTTTACCAATGTTTAATAACAAATCCGATAAAGTCAATATTATTTTTGTATAACTTTCTTACATATCGAGATTTTTTAACATATTTTTTGTTTTCAACAAAGGTGTTATGAAGATATTCACGAACTTTTTCATCTTTAACTTTATCTCGATGATAGAAATATATAAGCATTACGCAAAGCATACTTTTCCATGCTTTTGCACATTCTATAATTTCTTTGTCTGAAGAAATTTCAATAATTTTTTCAAGGCTAGTTATACAAGTTAATTTTTTTTCATTAAAACTGCCCATAACGGCTCCGTTACTTCGCACAAAATAGTGATAAAGTTTTTTAGGAAAATAAGAAACATTTTTGCATTTATAAAGATATTCAACTACGAACAATAAATCTTCAGAGAAATGTATGCTTTCATCAAAAAATATGCCTTCAAGCAAACTTCTTTTGAAAAGTTTTGCATAAACAACTCCGTTAAAGCCTCTATCACATATTGTGCGTTTAATTGCTTCGAAATTGTCCATAAAAGTTACTTTATAAGTTTTTTTGTGATGAAATGGTTTTATTTTTTTTTGCCTTTTATAACTGCAAATACTCATATCTGAATTATAACTTATAAGGTTTTCGTACAAATCTTTGCAATAATTTGGGTCGATAGCATCGTCACCATCAACAAAACAAACATATTCGCCTGTAATGTTTTTTAAGGCAAGATTTCGTGCTTTTGATACGCCTTTTTCGGGGCAAATTAAAAGTTTAATTCGGCTATCAACGCTGGCATATTTATTTATTATTTCAACAGTTTTATCGGTTGAACCATTATCAACTATTAAAAATTCAAAGTTTTTATAGGTTTGATTTATTACGCTTTTTAAACATCTTTCAATATAATCTTCAAGGTTTAAGGCTGGGGCAATAATTGAAATTAATGGCAAATTTTCGTCTAAATTTTCGCTAAAGTTATTGGTATTAATATTATTTTTCATACTTAATTATAATAACAAATATTACAATTTGTCAAATTTTTTTTAATAACATTGCTTTTTAAGAAAAGAAAGTGTATAATCTAATTGATGGAAACTGAAAGAATTACAAACGAAAACAAAAAACTTAAGATAGGTATATTTAGTGACGCCTTTTTTCCAATGATAGACGGGGTTGTAAATGTTATTGATAATTACGCAAAAAGATTAAGCGCTTATGCTGATGTCACTGTTTTTGCGCCCGAAGGAAGAGAAGATTACGATGATTCCGTTTTTTCTTATAAAGTGGTTAGATGCAACAAAAAACTTACGGCGTCTTTTTTGGATTATGACCTTCCAATGCCTTCATGGGACAAAGATTTTATGAAAGTGCTTAAAAATGCCGATTTAGATATTGTTCATATTCATTCGCCTTTTTCTATTGGAAAAGTTGGTTTAAAATTTGCAAGAAAAAAGAAAATTCCAATAGTGGCAACTCTTCACAGCCAGTTTAAAAAAGATTTTTATTTGGCAACTAAATCTGAATTTTTAACATCTTTGCTTTTAAAAAATGTTATTACAGTTTTTAATAATTGTGACGAATGTTGGGCGGTTAATAAGGAAGTTGCAAAGGTTTATTTTAAAGAATACAAATTAAATAGGCTTCCTAAAATTCAAAATAATGGAACTGATTTAAAATTTTATGACAATGATGATGAGATTGAAAAATTAAGAAAACAATACGGAATTGAAAAAGATTGCAAAATTTTATTGTTTGTTGGAAGAATTAATAGATTAAAAAATATATTTTTTACACTTGATTGTGTGAAAGTTTTAAGAGATAAAGGCTTTAACTTTAAAATGATTTTTGTTGGAACGGGCCCCGACTTTGATGAACTTAAAGAAAAAATAAGCGAGTATCATCTTGAAGATAGGGTGATTTTAACAGGAAAAATTTGCGACCGAGAACTTATTGTAAAGCATTATCGTATGGCAGATTTATTTGTGTTCCCATCACTTTATGATTGTTCAAGTTTGGTTCAAATTGAGGCGGCAAGTCAAAAAACACCAACTATATTTATTCGTGGGGCAGTTACAAGCGGAACCTGCACAGAAGATGTTGATGCATTCTTTTCGGAAGAAAATGTTAATAAATTTGCACAAAAAATTATTGATATTTTTGAAAATCGTGAAGAATATGAAAAAATCAAAAATGGAGCATATAACAATTTATATGTAACTTGGGACGATGCTGTAAAAAAAGTTTATAATGATTATTTGTCCGTTTTGGATAAATTTAATAAGGGTTATTACAATAAATTTCATTCGCAAGCATATAAATCGCATAAAAGAAAAGTTAAACTTGTTGTTGATAAAGAATGTTTAAAAAATAAAAGATACATAGAAAAGAAAAGACGAAATCGTAAAAAACAACTTAANNAAAGAGAATGTCTTTAAAGCAATAAAGCAAGATAAGGCTTTGGCAAAACAATTAAAAGAAGAAGAAATTAAACAGGAAAGAATTAAGAAAAGAGAATTAAATAAAGAAAAAGTAAGAAGTAATAAAGAAAGAGCCAAAATTAAAAAACAAGAGCGTGAAAAATTAAGAAAAGAAATGAAAAGCCACAAGCACTCTTCATCTAAAAAATAAAGTGTCGTGGGCACCTTACTAATAAAATAGTGATAAAATGATTTTAATACACTTATTAAAAAATATAATATAAAAA
>DLSG01000010.1:0-11433 GCA_002501285.1 Christensenella sp. UBA7868
TTACGGTTTGTTTACAAAACATGTTCTTAAACAAATTCAAGCTTACTCTTACACTTGAAAAGAGGTGGAAAAAGTTGTATAATTTATGTATAATATATTTTAAAAATTTAATAGTAGGTGGAGAATTTTATGAAAAACAAACTAGAAAATTTGAATGAAAAAGAATTAAAAAATATGAGATCAGGTTGTCTAGAAAAGGCTAGAAAAATGTTTGTTCCTATTTTTGTTCCTATGCTACTTTGTGCTGCAAGCGGAGTTGCTGGTTTAATTTGTGCCGCTGGGCTTGGAACTACTCATGCAAGTGCTCTTATTTTATGCTCTATTTCGTGCTTATCTTTTTTAACAGGGGTTGGTGCAAGACTTAAAAAATTGGTTTTAGAAAACAGGGCTAAAAAAATTGAGAAAATGCTTGAAGAAAAACAACAATCAGAAATTAAAAAACAATTACAGAAGGCTCCTAATTACCATAATCTAAAAACAGATGAAAATAAAATTGTAAAAGTAAAATTAGAAGAACTTGATAATACTAACAAGTTAGAAGAAACAAAATCTGATGACGAAACTTTATTGTTAGATTAAAAGCAGAACAAATGTTCTGTTTTTTTTATAAAAAAATTTGTAAAAACAAATTTGTTTTGTTATAATATAAAAGGAGAAATTTATGGCAAAAACAATTTTGGCAATAGATTTAGGAACAACAAATACAAGTATTTATAAAAAAAATGTTGGAGTGGTCTTAACTGAACCAACACTTTTGTGTGTTACTGAAAATTTAGGGAAAACTGATATAGTAGATTTTGGGCTGAATGCAAAAAAAATGCAAGGGAAAACAAATGAAGATTTAGAATTTGTTTCACCAATGCTAAACGGAATTATTGTAAATTTAAAACTTGCCGAAAAATTATTAAATTATTTTTTGGGAAAAGTTCTTTGCTCAAACGAAAAATTTGATATAGTTTTTACTGTCCCTTGTGGTCTTAAAGAAGATGAAATTTTAAATTTCAAAAATCTTGGATATATTTTGGGTGCAAATAAAGTTTATTTGGTTCCAAGTGTTTTAACGGCTTTAATGGGCGCAGGCGTAAATATTAATAAGGCAAGCGGTGTATTAAGTTTGAATTTGGGTGGGGGAACTATTGATATGGCAATATGTTCGTTAAACCAAATTTTGAAAGGGTACTCAATCTTTTTTGGTGGAAATAAAATTGACGAAGCAATTAAACTTTATGTAAATCAATTTTTAGATATGTCAATCTCAAATCAAACTGCTGAAAAATTAAAAATAGAAGCGGGGAGTTTGTTTTTGCATGATATTACAAATTGTGAGTTTAGTGGAGTTGATATTAACACGAAAAGTCCAAAAACCGAAGTTATTGATGCAAGCAGTTTAAGAGATACGCTAGAATTTTATTTCCAAAAAGTTTATATGACAATAAAAGTTTTAATTAACAGTGCTAGCCCTGATATTGTTTCCGATTTGTCAATTAATGGGGTTGTTGTAACTGGTGGAATGGCTAATCTAACTGGGCTTGAAAATTATTTAAGCAAAAATCTAAATCTTCCAGTTTTAATTTGTGAAGATGCTGACAATGCTGTAATAATTGGTGCGGGAAAACTTATTGCTGATGAAGATTATCTAAAAAAAGTTGTTAATTTAACATAATAAAAAAATTTAATATAGATAAAAAAATAATATAGATAAAATCAAGTGAAGTTTAATATTTAATATTTATAAAAAATACTGACAAAAGTTTAATGTCAGTTTTTTTGTTTAAATAAATTCCAAACAGAACTTAAAAAGATTTGTTTAAATTAATAAATAAAAAGATATTTTTTAATAATTAAATTATTGTTATATTGCCTTAATTTTTAGGTATTTTAAAGAAAAACTGTGATTTTTTATAAAATTTTAAAAAATTTTTAAAAAAATAAAGGAATTTTAAAAAAAAAGTAGTATATTAAATATGTATATTAAGGAAAAAGGGTTTTAATGCAGAAATTTGGGTTTAATTCTGATTTTTTAGAGAAACTTAAATATAACAATGATTTGGTTAGTGTAGTTTCTAAATATGTTCCATTAAAAGAATCAGGCAACACTTTTTGGGGGTGTTGTCCGTTTCACCATGAAAAAACCCCATCTTTTGCGGTGAATGCGGTTGAACAATATTATCATTGTTTTGGCTGTGGAAAAAGTGGAGATGTTATAACCTTTATAAGGGAAATGGAAAGTTTGGACTTTATTGAAGCGGTTAAGATTTTGGCAGAAAATGCACATATGGACATGCCTGAAAATCTGTTTGATGAAAATTTAATAAAGAAGAAAAAAGAAAAAGAAAATGTTTTAAAGGCATTAAGTTTAGCAAATAGTCATTATAAAAACAACTTAAAAGATAGTGAAATTGCCTTAAATTACATAAAAAAGCGTGGGCTTTCGGAAGATGTTGTTAAAAAATTTGAACTTGGATTTAGTAAAGATTTTCAAAGTTTAGTTAAATTCTTGGCAGAAAATAAGATACCTGTAAATGTAAGTAAAGAAGCAGGGCTTATAAACGAAAAAAACGGCAGATTTTATGACCCAATGTTTGAAAGATTAACCTTTCCAATAAAAAATAGTTTTAACGAAGTGATTGGTTTTTCGTCAAGAGTTTTAGTGGACAAGCCTGAAAGTGCAAAATACAAAAATAGTCCACAAACAATTGTTTTTGACAAAAGTAAAATTGTGTTTGGTGTTCAGTTTTTAAAAGAACTTAAAAATGCAGGAAAACTTAATGAAATTATAATTGTTGAAGGGCAAATGGACGTAATTTCTATGCACAATGCAGGATTTACCAATGCTGTTGCAACAATGGGAACCGCTTTTACGCAACTTCATGCAAAAGAACTTAAAAGGTTTTGTAATAAAATTATTTTATGTTTTGATGGTGATAGTGCGGGTAAAAAAGCAACGCTTAAAGCCATTGATGTTTTAAAAACTGAAGATTTTGATATTTATTGTGTAACGCTTCCTGAAAATTTGGATCCTGACGAGTATGTTAAAAAATATGGCGTAGAAAAAATGCAGGAACAGATTAATAATAGTAAAGATTGTTATGAATATAGAATAAATGTTTTAAAAGATGGTTATAATTTAAGCGATAAACTTGAACTTTCAAAATTTATTAACCAAAGTTTAAAAATAGTTTCGGAAATAAAACTTAATTCCGAACGGGAAATTTATTTAAAACTTATTAAAAGTATTGCGGGAATTAGTCTAGATGTTTTAAAACAAGACTTAATGAGTTTGGAAATTCCAACAAAAATTGAAGAGAAAAAAGCAAAATTTATTCCAGCAATATTAACAGACAATGTTTATAAAAGTCAAGTTTTTATTTTGGCAAGTTTGCTTCATAAAAAGCCATACGCACGCTTTGTTGAGATAAACAATTTTAATGTTTTATCTTTTCAAACTGTTTATGAATATATAAAAAACTGTGTAGAAAATAAAAAAGACATAATTATCGGAGCGTTGTTTGATAATATCGATAGTGAAGATAAAGAACTTGAAAAAATAATAAATTATAAATTTGATGACAACGTTATTGGGAAAAAATATTTTGACGACTGTGTTAAAGTTTTAAAAATAGATGATTTAACAAAACAGCAAACAATGCTGATAAATAAACTTGCGGAGACTAGGAGTATTGACGACAGAAAAGTCTTGACAAAACAATTGCAAGATTTAACAAAAGAAATTAATTTACTAAAATCGGAGGAAAGAAATTGATTAACCCTAAATATGAAAATGAAATTAAAAAAATTTTAGAAAAAGCAAAAAAGAAACATAATGTTATTAACGAAGAAGAAGATATAGTTTCTAAATTTATAAGTCTTGACAATAAAATTACAAGACAAGAAATTGAAGAAATTATAAACGAAATTAAAGCAAAAGGTATTGAGGTTGTAAAAGATACCGTTAAAGAAAACGACCTTGATATTGCAAAACTTGAAAGTTTAGCAGCAAGCGTGGCTAGTGATGACCCAGTTAAGATTTATCTTAAAGAAATTGGTAAAGTTCCACTTTTGTCAAGCGATGAAGAGCTTGAAATTGCAAAGCGTATTCAAGCAGGTGATGAAGAGGCTAAAAAGATTTTAAGTGAAAGCAATTTAAGACTTGTTGTTGCTATTGCAAAAAAATATTTAAGTAGAAATGTGCTATCTTTTCTAGATTTAATTCAAGAAGGAAATCTTGGGCTTTTAAAAGCGGTTGAAAAATTTGATTATACTCGTGGTTTTAGATTTTCAACTTACGCCACTTGGTGGATAAGACAACACATAACTCGTGCAATTGCCGACCAAGCAAGGCTTGTAAGACTTCCAGTTCACATGGTTGAAACAATAAATAAACTTGTTAGAGCAACAAAAAAATTAACATCGACATCAGGAAGAGAACCAACTTTAAGTGAACTTGCCGAAGAAATGGGAATCAGTGAAGAAAAAGTTGCCGAAATTAAAAAAATCTCGATGGAGCCATTATCATTAGAAGGCCCAATGGGGAATGATGACAGTGATAACAGCAAACTTGCAGATATTATTGAAGACGAAACTTCAATTTCTCCTTATGAAGCAACAACCAGAATTTTGTTAAAAGAAAGGCTTTTGTCAGTTATCGACACATTAACTCCAAGAGAACAAAAAGTTATTAGAATGCGTTATGGTCTTGATGACGGATTTCCTAAAACACTTGAACAAGTTGGTTTAGAATTTAATGTAACAAGAGAAAGAATTCGTCAAATAGAAGCAAAAGCGTTGAGAAAATTAAGGAATCCAAGCCGTAGTAAAAGGCTTAAAGATTTCTTTTAAGGAGGATAAATTATGTCAACATTATTAAATTTAAGCACAAGGCTTGAAAATATTGTGAGTTTGTGTGATAATGTTTCTACTATTGCAGATATTGGTTGTGATCATGGATATGTGAGTGCGGAATTAATTCTTTCAAATAAGTGCGATAGGGTTGTTGCAACCGATATTAGTGAAAGAAGTTTAAATAAAGCAATTAGGTTTTGTGATTCTCTTAATATTAACAATTATATTAGTTTTCGTCAAGGCGATGGATTTAGTGTAATATACAAAAGTGATAAAGTAAAACAAGCGGTTATCGCGGGCATGGGCGGAATGGAAATTATCAAAATTTTGGATAATAAAAAAATTAAACTTAAGAATTTTGTGCTTCAACCTATGCGAGATGTTGTCAAATTAAGACAATATTTGATAGATAATAATTACAAAATTTTGTTTGATTATTTGGTTTATGAAGACGGAATATTTTATAATATTATTAAGGTTACAAAAGGAAGAAATAATTTAAAACCAATGGAAATTTATTTTGGTAAAGATAATTTTGATTGGAACACTGAAGTTTTTAAAGAATATTTGTTAAGCGAAAAAGAAAAACTTGACGCTTTAAGTAAAAAAATTGACGGGCTTACAAAAAACAATGAGGCTCACTTAATTTACATAGAAGCGGGTTTAACTTATCTTGAAAAACTTGAAAATGGCGAAATAGAGTTAAAGAAAAGAAGGAAATTTTTATAATGAAAGAATTGTTTAAATATCAAGAAAAAGATATTGAAGTAAAAAAAATAGAGAAAAAAGTTTCATCAAGCGAATTTATGAAAAACATTAATAGTAGCAAAGCGGTTGCAAAAAAATGTCAAACAAGAATGCTTGAAATAAACAGTGAAAGCAAAAAAATTTGTGAAGAGATAGAGAAAATAAATTCGGTTAAGTTAAAAGGGTTAGAAGTTGTAAAAAAATATTTAAGCACAGACACTTCTAAACTTGACGAAAAAAGCGTTTTAGAACTTGTTAATAAAATTAAACCTATTAACAGAAATTTAGAAGAACTTATTTTAAGGCTTAACAATTTAGAAAGAAGAATGAAAAGTTTGCTAAATGAGTTTTCAGAGTGTAAAAAACAAATTATTTCAAGCAAAAAAGTTCATGACGAAAATAAAATTAAACTTGACGAACTTCAAAAATCGGTAGAGCCAGAACTTGAAAAAGCAAAACAAGAACTCTTAATTCAAGAGAAAAAAGTTAATCCAGAATTGCTTGCAAAATATAAGAACTTAAAACGTGAAGGCGTTTTCCCAGTTTTATTTAAAATTCAAGGTGGTAAAAATTGTGGCTATTGTAGGGTAGAACAACCTATACATAAAATTGAAAAAATGAAAATCACAGGTTATACTGAATGTGAACAATGTCACAGAATTAACTTACTTGACGATTAAATTAAATTCTAAATCTTAATAAAATCATTAAACAAAACCTTTAATCATAGAATATTTTGATGAAATATTTGAATTGGGGTTTTGTTTTTTTAATAATAGGTTCTGTTGTTGGGGCAGGGCTAGCATCTGGACAGGAAATAGCGGTGTTTTTTTCGTCTGCGGGTAAATTTAGTTATGTTTTAATTTTTTTGGTTGCTATTTTTTTATATTTGGTTCTAAAAAATTTAATGATACTCTCTAAACGAGCTAAAACTAATAATATTAAAGAAATAAATAGAATCTTATTCAAAAAAAGTTATAAGTTTTTTGACTTGTTTTTGCTGATAGGGTTATTTATATTTATTACGGCNNATAAACGAAATTGGTACAATAATTTTTAAAAATATTAATTTTCCAATATTAAGTATTTTAAGTATCTTTTTTAGTTTATTTATAGTTCTACTTGGAATTTCGGCAATAAAAAAAGTAAATTTAATTTTAATGCCAATTGTAATAATTTTTATTTTTTATGTTAGCATAAAAAGTTTGTTTTTAAAAGATTTTATATGCAGCGAATTGCCTTCTGATTTTTGCTCTTTTAAACTTGTTTTCAAATATATTTGTTTAGGACTATTTTATGTTTCATATAATATGGTTTTTTCAAGCAGTTTGATTTTTGAAAAAAGTAAAGAATTTTCAAAAAAACAAATAAAAATAAATTCTTTTGTAATTTCAATTTCGCTAATTAGTCTTATTTTTATTGTAAATTTGGTTATGCTTAAAGTTTCTCCATCAACAAATCTGCCACTTTTGTATAATGCCTTTTTAATTGATAAATCACTTGGATTAATATTTGGTTTCGTGCTATGGTTTTCAATTCTTACAAGTTTAATTTCAAGTTTATATGTTTTAATAAATGCTTTTAAATTTAATAAATTTGTTTTTTCTTGTGTTATTTTAACTGTTGGATTTATTTTTAGTTTCTTTGGCTTCTCAAAAATTGTAAGTATTGTTTATCCGCTTCAAGGACTGATTGGATTTATATTTATTATAAAAGTTTTTATCTATAACAGAAAAAATTTTAGTGATGAAAAGTGTTTTGAAAAGAAAAAAAGACATTTTTCAAAAATATGTGGTTTTTATATAAATAATAAGTAGAATTACCAACTCTACTCACAGTAGAGCGAAAAAAGCGATGGTAGATACTATTAAAAAAGTGTAGAATAAAAAATGTTTAAATGGGTGGACTTTTTTTAAGTTTTTAACATAAAATTTCTCAAAAAGGAGATTTTTTATGGAAAAGTTTTTTAAATTTATTAGAATTATAACAGTTTCACCTTTTATGGCATTAATGCTTTGTTTATTATTATATTTTTGTGTTCCAACATCATTTCAAAATGCAGGTATGTTAATTTTAACTATTTGTTTATTAAGTGTTGTTCCAGCGCTTGCATATCCAGCTGAAAAGATTTTTGGATTGCAAAGAAAACTTGATAAAAATTCGGATTTACGACAGGCTCAAAGGAAAATGGCAATTTGTTTTTCTCTTATTAGTTATTCTTGTCTAACACTTTTGGTTTTTTTGACAAATTCAAGCCCAATATTGAAGGAAATGACGCTAACATATTTGTTTTCGGGAGCATTAATTTTTGTTTTTTCAATAATTTTTAATTTTAACGCAAGTGGTCATGTTTGTGGAGTTGTGGGACCAATTGCATTTTTGTCTTACAGTGTAAGTTTATATTTTTTGTTTTTGTCTTTTTTGTTAATTTTTGTAACAATTTCTTCATTAAAATTAAAAAGACATTCAATTTGCGAATTGATAATTGGAGGTATAATCCCTATAATTAGTTTTTTGATAGCAATTTTTATTATTTAAAATTTGAAAATTTTGTTTTTTGTTTTGTAAAAATTAATCACTTTTACGGGTTAGAATATAAGTTGAAATGATAATAAATTAAAAGAAGAAATATCAAATGATGTGTGGAAAGTTGAGCACGGCTTTTGTGCACATAAATTATTAAGTTAATCAGTTTTTGCAACAATCATGAAAATTAAAAGAGTATATTAAAAAAGTTTATGTTAATAATTTTTGTGGAGGAAATTATGGCATATTCTTATAAAGGTGCAATAACTTTTGGGCTTGTGTATATTCCAATAACATTAAGTTTGGCGGTTAAAGAAAACAATGTAAGTTTTAATTTGCTTGATAAAAAAACAATGAGTAGAATTAAATATAAAAAAACTTGTGTTGATTGTGACAATAAAGAAGTTAAAAATGAAAATATTGTAAAAGGCTATCAGTACGAAAAGGATAAATTCGTGCTTTTTAGTGATGAAGATTTTGAAAACTTAAAATCAAGCAAAGACAAAAATATTACAATAGAAAATTTTGTAAAAATAGAAGAAGTTGACCCCATATATTTTGACAGATGTTATTATGTTTTGCCAGTTGGAAGTGAAAAGGCATTTCTTGTGCTTTTAAAAGCGATGGAAAAGAAAAATGTTGGAGCAATTGCAAAAACTGTTTTGGGGACGAAAGAAACCTTAATTTTAATTAGAGTAAAAAATGGTGTTATGCTTGCAAACACTTTGTTTTTTTATGAAGAAATTCAAAGTGCACCAAAAATAGAAGATAAAAAACTGCAAAAAAAAGAACTTGATTTGGCGGTTAGTTTAATAGACCAAATGTCAAATAAGTTTAAGCCAGAGAAATATAAAGACGAATATAATAAAAAAATTCAAAGTGCAATTAAAAAGAAAATAGCAGGTAAAAAGATTGTTCAAACAAAAAATGAACCTAAAATTAAAAATATTATAAACATTATGGACGCCCTTCAAAAAAGTTTAAAGCAATCTAAAACAAGTGGTGTTAAAAAAACTAAAAAGGTGGCAAAAAGATGAGCCTTTTAGAATATAACAAAAAGCGAGATTTTGAAAAGACAAATGAGCCTGCTGGAATTAAACAAGCAGTAAAAGAAAAAGAGAAAAAACTAAAAAAGTTTGTTATTCAATATCATAGAGCAACCACAAATCACTTTGATTTTAGGATTGAATATGGTGGGGTTTTAATAAGTTTCGCAGTTCCAAAAGGACTTCCAAACGTGGGTGAAAAACGGCTTGCTGTTAAGGTTGAGGACCACCCGCTTGATTATATTAATTTTAGTGGGACAATTCCAAAAGGACAGTATGGTGCGGGCACGGTTGAAATTTACGATAAGGGAAAATATGATGAAATTGTAAGTTTTAAAAGCGGTTTGAAAAAAGGGAAATTAAAATTTCGTTTAATTGGCAACAAATTTAATGGTGTTTATGCTTTAATTAAACTTGATGATAAAAACTGGCTTTTTATTAAAGATAAAGAATTGGATTCTGGTGATAATAATGATAAGTTTTATAAAAAAACGAATAAAAAAAATAAAAAGAAAATAGATAAAAAAGATAATAAAAAAACAAATGATAATATAGTACAACAAAATGGAAAAAGNNTTAAAAATTTAAAAAGTTTAAAAAATCCTTTTAATAAAACAGACGTAAAACTATGTTTATTATCTAAAAACTTACCAAAATCTAAAAATTATATTTATGAAATTAAATATGACGGATATAGAATTGTGGCGTATATAAATAAAGAAAAAGTTACACTTAAAAGTAGAAATAATAAAGATTTCACCAGTAAATTTAAAGATATTTGTGAAAGTTTAAAAAAATTGGGCAAGACAATGGTGCTTGACGGAGAAGTTGTTGTTTTTGACGAAAAAGGCAGAAGTGATTTTGGCTTGCTTCAAGGTTCAATAAAAAATGGAGAACATAATTTTGCGTATGTTGTTTTTGATATTTTGGCTCTTGATGGGGAAGATTTAAGATATAAATTGTTGATTGATAGAAAAATTTTATTAGAAAAAAATGTAAAGTTTTCAAAAAATATTATTTTAAGCAATTTTGTTAAAGGAAATGGTAAAAGAATTTTAGATTTTGCAAAAACAAACAATTTAGAAGGTGTAGTTGCAAAAAACGAAAATTCGGTTTATGACAACAAGCGTGACGAAAATTGGATTAAAATTAAATGCTATTTAAGACAAGAATTTGTAATTATTGGCTTTAAAACAACGCAAAAAAATAAACTTTTAAGTGCAATTTTTGTGGGGTATTATGAAAAAAATAACTTAATTTTTGCTGGAAAAGTTGGAACGGGGTTTTCGGACAAATTAAAAAAAGAGTTAAATGAAAAATTTTTAAATTTAACAACAAATAAACCAAATATTAAAAATATTGAAGAAATTGAAAAAGAAGTTATTTTTTTAAAGCCTAAACTTGTTAGCGAAATTAAATTTGCTGAAATTACTAAAAGTGGGAAATTAAGGCAGGCGAGTTTTGTGGGATTAAGAGAAGATAAAAAGCCTAAAATGGTTGTTAATGAATTTTATGATAAAAGTAAATAATTTAATTAATCTAAATTTATAATTTGAAATTTAGTTATAAAATTAATCAATTAAATTTGCTTTTTTAGTTTTATAAATCTTACAAACTAAAAAAATCAAAGTAATAATTCAAAAATAAGGGATAGAGTAATGTTAGAAAAACATAAAAGCAATAAAAATGCTAAATTAAAAAATAAAAACGATTTAGTGGAAGGAAATAGGGTTTGTGGAATTTCGATTAGTAATCCAGATAGAATTTTGTTTTTAGAGAATAAAATTACAAAACTAGATTTAGCAAAATATTATGAAAATGTGGCTAAAAAAATGTTGCGCTATTTAAGAAATAGACCACTTGTTGTTATAAGGTGTCATTCAAACTATTTGGGTGAAAAGTTTTTTAAAAAGCACGCAGAAAAAAGTGAAGATGTTTTTCGCTTTTTTTCGGGTAAAAATAAAAATTTAAGCAATGAATTTTTTTATATTAACACAAAAAAACAATTAATTAATCAGGTAAGGCTTGGAACGTGCGAATTCCATATATGGAATGCAAAAGTTGATGATTTAGAATTTCCCGACACCATGATTTTTGATTTAGATCCAGATGAAAATTTAGAATTTGAAAAGTTGGTTGTTGGGGCAAAACTTATTAGAAAAACATTAAAAGATTTAGGACTTAAAAGCAGTTTAAAAACAAGCGGAGGAAAAGGTTATCATATTTACACAAAAGTGGAGAATTTAACTTATAAAAAATTGAACAAACTGGC
>DLSG01000010.1:11451-14564 GCA_002501285.1 Christensenella sp. UBA7868
CAAATTTTTACAACTAACATAAAGATTAAAGAGAGAAAAGATAAAATTTTTATTGATTATTTAAGAAATAAAAAGGGGGCAACGTATGTTTGTCCTTATAGCGTAAGACTTAAAAAAAATGCACCAATTTCTTTTCCCATTCCATGGTCTAAACTAGACAAAATAAAACCAAATGAAGTTACCATTAAAAACTATAAAGATTATTAAAATTTTTGAAGTTAAGTAAAATTGCATAAATTTAAAACTATAGTTTTTCAATTTACTTATTTTTTGCGTTTTTAAGTTTTAACAAATAGAAATTATATGTTTTTTTAACTGATAAATAAATAAAAATTTAATCTAAATTTAAAATAGATTTAATTTTTGTTGGTTATAAATTAATAGTTTGATATAATTAAATATATGAATAAAACAATGAAAAAAATTTGTAGTGTTGTAAGTGTGATTTTTGCACTTATTTTAATATTTGGAGCAGTTTATTTTTGTGTTATAAACAAAGATGTGTTCTCTCCTTATTACACGGTAAGTTTTGACGCTGGCGATATTGTTTTAGAAGATGATGAGATAAAATTAAGTAAAAATAATTGTGTAACTTTGCCTGTTTTAAGTAAAGAGGGCTACACTTTTGATGGTTGGTTTAATGGCGATGAAAAATGGGAAAGTAATATGCCAGTTAAATCAAATATGAAATTAGTGGCAAAATTTACACCACTTAAATTTAAAATTACATTTGTGGTTGATGACGAAGAGTTTGAGGTTATGAGCAATTATGACTCGATCCCTGAATTTCCTTTAGGTGTGCCAACAAAACAACCCACAGACACAAAAGAATATGTTTTTATAGGTTATAATCCAGAATTAGAAATAGTAAAATCTGAAGCAAGGTATGAAGCCTTGTTTGAAGAAAGGACAAGACATTTTGAAATTAACTTGTCGTCAAGTTTAGAAGGCTGTTGTGATTTTGTTTATGACAAAAGTGTGGCTTTGGGAGATGGCGTTGAAATTTCGGTAACTCCAAAAAACGGATATAAATTTTTAGGGTGGTTTGATGGTGATAACCCTTTCACTGAAAATTATCAAAATTTAAGTTTAACTATTTTAAATGTAACAAAAGATATTTCTTTAAATGCAAAATTTGAACTTATTGAGTTTGAAATTTTTTATGTTGTGGAAGACGGAATTGAAAATAATAATATAACAAAATATGATGTGACTATGGGAGATGTGGGCTTAATTGATTTGAATTTAAGTGGTCACACATTTAAAGGTTGGTTTACAAGTCCTAATGGAGAAGGTGAAAAAGTTGAAAAATTAAATTTTGATGTGGTAAGTAGGTTTACAACTTTTTATGCTTTTTTCAATCAAAAAGTAAAAGTTTCACTTATGGTTGATGGGACAGAACTAGCAAGTGATGAGATTTCGGTTTTTATTGGCGAAAAGGCAAATGTGCCTAGCGTGGATACAAAAAAATATGGAATGAGTGCGTATAAAATTGATGGTTGGTATACAACAAGTGCGTGCGAAACAAAATTTGATTTTACAAAGCAAATTAACGAAGATGTAACAATATTTGGAACATGGACATATATTTTAGATTCTGGCTTTTATGAATATAAAACTAAATTTGATAATGCATTAAAAAATAAAAGTTTATTGATTGAAAGTGAAGAAGAACTTATTAAGTGGGTTGAATATGTTGAATTTAATAATATAGTTTCAAGTGGATATAATGCTATAAAACTTAAATATGGAAGTTCGCAAACTGCCTTTAAAGTGGAAAAAGATTCGGTGGAAGAGTTAAGAAAATATGTAAATAACTTGTTTGATAAAAGTGAGTTTCCAAGTGTAGGATCAATTTCGTATGGCTATGTTACAACTTCTGGGAAAACTAAATTGAGTTATATTTGCTTGTCGTCAGACACTACTAATACGCAGGCTTCAAAAACCGCAGACCCAACAAAAAGTGGGGTAAGCGAGCAATATGAATTTGCTTTTGTAGAAGATGCGAAAAACAGTCGTGGTGAAGATTTTGATGATTTTAGAATTAATAAAGTTAAAAAAGAAATTAGTGTTTCGTCGTCTAGTCAACTTGTTTATGTGCTTGAAAAAGGGCTTAAACCAGTTCCTGTAAAGGGCTCGAATGCAGAATTAGTTTATAACAAAGCAAAAAGTGTTTTAAGAAATATTTGTGATGATAGCATGACAGATTTTGAAAAAATTAAAGCAATTTACGATTGGTTAATTTTAAATGTCCAATATGATAAAGTTGCTGCAAGCAGTGAAAGTATTACAAGTGATTGGGTGAGTTACGACGCATGGTATCCAGAAGGTGTGTTTTTAAATCATAAAGCGGTTTGTGATGGCTTGGCAAGGAGTTTGCTTATTATGGCTCGAATTGAAAATATTGGGGCAATTAGAGTGTCTGGCTATCACAATGGCGGTGGACACGCATGGAATAAAGTTTATATTAATGGAAAATGGTATGGGATTGATGCAACTCATGGGAATTTAGATGTTAACGGTTCTTATGAAATTCTAACTTATTCAAGTTTCTTATTTACTGATGAATTTAAAAGTAAATGTTGCACTTTTGAAATTAAAGAAGGCACAAATACGCCAACTACAAGTTTAAATGTTTATTCAAAAATTAGTTTTGGAACGGGCTCTCAATATTTTGATCTTTATTTGAATAGTGTTTCTGAACTTAATAACTTTGTGATATTTGTAAAAAATTATGAAGGAAACGCAAGTTTTTATGAAGGTACAACTAATCATAATTATTTTACAATAGAAGTTGCAATTGCGTCAGACAGTGGAATTTCAGTAAGTTTGCTTTGTAGTAAATTAGGAGTATATTCCTATGTTTCTCAATCGGCAAACGGAAATATTATGGCTTACTCTTTTGTGATTAAGTTTTAATACGAAAAAAAGCATTAATTATAAAGTAATAGAAATTATTTGTAAAAAAATATAAAACTTAAAAAATGTAACAGAAAAATTAAAATCTATTAAAAAAAAGCCTATTTTTAGACTTTTTTTTATTGAATTTAAAAAATATATTGACGAAATGACACTTGTTTGTTATTATTATATAAGTATGTCTATTATAAAAT
>DLSG01000010.1:14580-26718 GCA_002501285.1 Christensenella sp. UBA7868
GGTGCAATAAAAGGTCTGTTCAAAAGAAAGTATAAAATAGTGCACGCATTAAAAGATGTAAGTTTTGAAATCGAAGAGGGCGACATTGTTGGTTATATTGGGCCAAATGGCGCAGGAAAATCTACCACCATAAAAATTATGAGTGGTATTTTAAATCCTACAAGTGGAGAATGTGAAATTAACGGATATTGCCCTTGGAAAAATCGAAAAAATTATGTTAAAAACATAGGCGTTGTTTTTGGACAGCGTTCGCAACTTTGGTGGGATGTTCCAGTAATTGAAAGTTTTGAGTTGTTAAAAGATATTTATAAAATTCCAACCGATGCTTATAATGAAAATCTTGAACTTCTTACAAAAACTTTAAGACTGGAAGAACTTTTAAACAGACCATTAAGGCAATTGAGTTTAGGACAAAAAATGAAATGTGAACTTGCTGGGGCTTTGCTACACAAACCTAAAATATTATTTTTGGACGAACCAACTATTGGCCTTGATGCTGTTACCAAACTTGCGGTAAGAGATTTTATTAAATACATAAACAAAGAGTGGGGAACAACGGTAATTTTAACCACTCATGATATGAATGATATAGAAGCACTAACAAATAAAATTATTTTAATCGGAAGAGGAGAAATTTTATATAATGGAAGTTTTAGTGCTATAAAACAACGTTATGGGGCGGTAAAAACAATTAAAGTTCAATTTTCAAAGGCGTATGACGAAATTGCGCTTGATGGTTATACTGTCGTTTCTCACAATCAAAATACTGCAACAATAAAGAATAATGAAACTACAATATTTCATGCAAAAGATTTTATTTCTAAAATAAGCGAAAAATATGATGTTGTTGACTTTTCGGTTGAGCCGATGAGTGTTGATGAAATTCTAGCAAGTCTTTATAAAGAATTTAATTTGTAGGAGAATTATGGGTTCATATTTTGGAATTTTTAAAATGCAATTCAAGGGAGAATTGCAGTATAGAGCAAAAGCGTTTTCGGGGGTTTTAACTCAATTCTTTTGGGGACTAATGTATATTTGCTTATATTCAGCATTTTTAAAAAATGGAACGGTAAATGGATTTACGTTAGAGCAAATGACAACTTATGTTTGGCTTGGTCAGGCGTTTTTGGTTATGCGATTTGTAACTCTTGGAAAACATTGTGCCAGCGAGATAACATCGGGAAATGTATGCTATAAATTTGTTAGACCAATAAATTTATATAATCTTTGGTATGCCGAGTTTGTTGGCGAAAAATTGGCAGCAACAATTTTAAGATTTGCTCCAATTTTATTAGTTGCTTCATTTTTGCCTGTTGGGTTTAGGCTTACAGCGCCAGTTAGTTTTGTTGCTTTCACTTTGTTTTTAGTAAGTTTAATTTTGGGCTTGTTAATTAGTGTTGCTCTTTCAATGTTTGCAGTTGATATTGTGTTTAAAACTTTATCGGGTAAAGGTGCAGTGAATATTGTAACTACACTTTGCGGTTTGCTTGGTGGAATGTATATTCCGCTTCCAATGCTTCCACAAGGAATTCAAAATGTTTTAAATTATTTGCCTTTTAGGTTTATAAGCGATTTACCTTTTAGAATTTATATAGGAAATATTCCAACAACTGAAGCGTTAATTTATTGTGGGATTTCTCTTGCGTGGCTGATAATTATTGTTTTGCTTGGAAAACTTTTACTTAAAGGGTCTTTGAAAAAGACGATTATACAAGGAGGTTAATATGCTTTATAAAAAATATTTAGGAATGCATTTAAAAACTTCTTTTGAATATAGATTTAACATTCTAATGGTTGCAATATCTCAAGTTATAATTTCAATAGGGGAACTTATTTCGGTTTACTTGTTGTTTAAACAATTTAACAGTGTAGGAAGTTGGGGTTTTTATGATGCTGCATTAATGTTTGGAATTATTACTACTGTTTTTTCATTATCAGAGTGCTTTGGAAGGGGTTACGATGAGTTTCCGAAATTAATAAAAAATGGTGACCTTGACAGAATGCTGGTTCGTCCTGTAAATTTGCATAAACAAATTTTGGGGTCGAAAATTGAGTTCGTTAAACTTTCAAGAACAATTTTAGGTATTGCGGTTAGTGTTATAGCGCTTGTTAATATGAACATAAGTTGGGATATTTGGAAAGTTTTAGTTTTAATTTCAACTTATTTATGTGGATTTTTGGTAATTTTGGGCGTGTTTATGATTGGTGCGGGAATTAGCGTGTTTACTGTAGAAAATTTGGAATTTGTAAATATTATGACTAATGGAAGTAAGGAACTAGCATTTTATCCAATAGATATTTATAAAAAATGGCTAACACGAATTTTTACTTTTATCATTCCCGTTGCTTGCTTTAACTATTTGCCTCTTTGTTTTTTAACTGGAAAGGGAAGTTTGCCTCAAATTGTTTATGGGCTTTCACCTATTTTTGGAGCATTATTCTTTATTCCTTGTTTGTTATTTATGAATTGGTGTTTGAAAAAATATCAAGGCACTGGAACTTAAAATCTTATACAAAATTTTTCTTTATTTTTAAATTTAACAAATAAATCTTAATTAAAAAATCAATTTAATAAATTTTTATTAATATTTTAATAATAAAAAATCATTATTTTAATAATTTGTATTAATTTTTGAATTAAATAGTTGACATTTACTTAAAATTTGCCTAAAATTATTTTAGGAGATTTGGTTATGAATAACACTATTTTTCAAAAAAACTTAAAAGAACTTACAAAATTATACACACAAAAACAAATTGCGGAAAAAACTGGATTTTCGCAATCTTCAATAAATAACTATTTATGTAAGGCTGTTGAACCGTCTATACAATTTCTTTACGCTTTGAAAGAAGCGTTTGGGGTTAGTGTGGACGATTTTTTGTTTTCAGATTTTAAAATTGAAAATCGTGCTTCTTTTGACCAATATTTAGGAAATTATATAATTTATTATTATAATAATGATTCTTATAAAGGCGAAGTTCACACAAATTTAAAAAACACTTTGAATTATGGTGTGTTAAGTATTTATAAAAATAAAGAATTCGATAAAGATATTCAGGTGTCTGCAAGTTTTGTTCGTGACCGAATGCTTGCTATAAAACTTCTAAAAAAATTAAATGCGGGTAAAGGTTTAGAAAAACATATTTACGAAGAAGTTGGTGATGCTTATAGTGGGGATATTTCAATAAGTGACCAAAGTATTTTTTTAGATTTATATAATAAAGGAAATGGGGACAAAAGTTTTATTATTTTAAATAATCCGCCAACAAAACAAAAATATATTGGTGGGGTTGGAACGGCAAACTCAATTTCTAGGGGAAGAGAACATAACCCTTGTGTGCAATTTGTTATAATCTCAAAAAAAATACTTGATGTTCCAGACGGTGAACTTTACAACTTATTAAAATTTGACGATTATTTTGTTAATATGGATTTTGCAATTAAAGATATTATTGATTTGTTTAAAAGATTATATTCTGAGAAAAACGAACTTTCAGTTGAACTTACAGAAACACAAAAACAGGCAATTGTAAGAAACAAACTTGAATATCATTTTAATGAAATTTTGGAAGCGAATGTGTTTAGGTTTGCTAAAATCTCTAACAAAGAAGATGATACAATTTATAAACTAATACGGGAGGGAATTGATGTTTAAGGAAATTGATGAAAGATTTTCTTTAATTGAAGATGTTGCTTTGGCGTCTGACTTGTCGCTTGATATAATAAAAAAAGCATATAAAAAAGCCAAAGAACTTCATAAAAATCAATTAAGAAAAGATGGCACACCTTATATTAGTCACCCCGTAGAAGTGGCACTAATTTTGGCGAAACTTGGCTTTGATGAAAATGTTATTTGCGGGGCATTGCTTCATGATACAATTGAAGATTGTGGTTATACACCAAAACAAATGAAAGAAGATTTTAATGAAACAATTTTTAAACTTGTAGATTGTGTTAGTGCAATTGATAATTCTAAATATGTTTTTGATAGTGACAATATTTATGAGGACCCTGGTTTTGTAAAATCTTCTGCGGAAGAACAAACTTTTAAAAAATTAATATCTCTTGGAAAAGAAAATCCTTGTGGGTTTGCGATAAAGTTTGCCGATAGACTTCATAATCTTCGAACTATTTCAACTTTTGATTATTCAAAACAACTTGAAAAAGTTAGAGAAACTGAAAAATGGGTAATGCCGATTGCAAAAGCACTTCAAAGTGAATATTTTTATAGAGCAATAAAAAATGAGTGTTTTAAAATTGTAAATCAATATAATGGTCAAAGATTTTTTGAGCACTATAATGCTTATCATAATTCAAATAAAAAAAATGTGGCACAATTAAATTCTAAATTAAACGAAATTTTTTCACTTACTTTTAAAGATATAAAAATAAAAAATGTTAGAGAGTATAAAGTTTTTGAAGATTTAACTCGTATTTACAAAAAAATTGATATTTCAAGAATTTCGCAAGGACAAATAATAAAAGTCGCAAATTATAACATTTATATGCTTTATGACAATATTTCAAGGCAAGAAGCATTGGCGGAATTTTTAAATAAAATTCAAGATAAAACTAAATTAAAAGTTATAGATGCGCAAGTGGGCACTTTCACGAATAAAACATATTTTCAGGTGGAAGACGAATTTAAAAACAAATATAATTTCTATATTTTAAGCGAAAGTGAATATTCAATTGTTAAAGTTGGAACGGCTGACGGACAAAATCTTGATAAAATTGACGAAGAAAATATAAACGATTTAGATGTTGATTTAATTAAAGTTAAAACAAGGTCTGGTGAAGTTAAATATATTGCAAAAAATAGTACAGTTTTAGATTTTGCGTTTAAAATCCATAAAGATATTGGTTTTGCGTTTAAATATGCTATAATAAATTCTGGAAAAACAAAGTTTCCACCTTACACAAAAATAAACGAAAACGACAAAATTGAAATTATTACAGATAAAGACGAAGATGGTAATTTGAAAAATAATGCACAACTAAAATGGCTTGCGTATGTAAATTCCGAATATGCAAAAAAAGTTTTAATAAAATGGCTTGAAAAATTGATGTAAAAATCAATTTAGTTAAATTGGTTGAGAAATAAAATAATTTATATTATAATAAAATCATAGGAAGGTTTTAAATGAGTGTATTTTTTGGTAAAAAAACTGATTATCGTGGAGCACACAATATTGAAACGAACAAAATAGAATGTCCTTGGTGTGATAGTATTATTTCGCCTAATTTCGGATATACTGTGGGAGATGGATTTGGATATTTGCGTGGTGAAATTTATGTTTGTCCAAATTGTAATGAAATTATACTTTATGACTCTTTAACTGGGAGAACTTATCCAAATTCTAAATTTGGTAAGAAAGTTAATAAACTTCCACAAGACATAGAGGCACTTTATGATGAGTGTAGAAGATGTTATTCTGTTGAAGCGTATTCAGCAGTTTCTATGCTTTCAAGAAAATTGTTAATGCATATTGCTGTAAGTATGGGAGCGGAACCAGATAAATCTTTTAAGTATTATGTCGATTATTTAGATGAAAATAATTACATTCCTCCAAGAAGCAGACATATTTTAGAATTTATACGAAATCAGGGTAATGAATTAAATCATCAAATTATTGTTAGAAAAAAAGAAGAAGCAGAAAAACTTATAAATTTTTTGTCCATGATTTTAATATTTTTATATGAATATGCAGATGAAGAAGCTGAATAATAGAAAAATTAAAAAAGAAAAATTTAAGCGAAATTAAAAAAATTTAATTTATTGCTTGAATTTTTTTTATTTTTATAGTATAATCAAAAAGTATGTGTAATAAAACTTAATTTTACCACACATAATTTGAGTGGAACAGAGTGGAGCGCATCCAGTGGATGAAGAAGCGAACACGGCAGTTCTTGGCTTTAACAAGCACTAAACCTTTACGGTTTAAGGGCGACGATTAAAACAAGAGGAGGACTTGTCCAACACTCCGAACGAAAACTTAATATTACCACACATAATTTGCCGGAGTGGTGGAATGGCAGACGCGACGGACTCAAAATCCGTTGAGGGCAACTTCGTGCGGGTTCAAGTCCCGCCTTCGGCACCAAACAGAAAAAATCCGAACCGCTACAAAAGTGGTTCGGATTTTTTATAAGTAAAACTTTAAATTATTTAATTGGAGAAAATTTAATGAAAAATATAATAGTTGTTGATATGCAAAAAGGTTTTATAAATGAGAACAACAAACATTTAGTAGATAAAATAAATACATATTTAGCATCTAATAAATTCGATAATATATTTTTTACACAATGCATTAATAACAGCCAAAGCCCATATACAAAAATTTTAAATTGGAATGGAATGGCTGACAGTGATGAACAAAAAATTATAATCAATAAACAAAAACAAGCAAAAATTTTAACAAAAGATTGTTATGGTATTTCTCAAAAAGACATTGAATTGCTTAAAAGTTTAAATATAAATGAAATTGAAATTTGTGGAACAGATATTGATGCTTGTTGTTTGGCGGTTGGTTTTAATTTGTTTGATAATAATATTAAGCCCATATTTATTAAAGATTTATGTGCAACATCGTCAAGAAATGTGAATATGGCAAGTTTTGCTTTTTCGATAATAGAAAGACAATTTGGAAAGGATAGTATTAAATAATAAGTGTTAATTTAGCAAACGACTTACTGGCGTGACTATAAATTACAAAATAGAACAATCTAAATAAAATTTGAATAGGTCTTATAACCTTAAATTTAACGCAAAATAGTATTAAGATTAAATCAATTTTAGATTAAATTTTAGGTTTAAAAAGTTGAATAAATGACAAAAAAATCAGCATATTTGCTGGCTTTTTTGGTTTAGAATTTATAAAAATTTATCCCACTATTGACAAGCAAAAGTAATAAGTATATAATAAAAGTATGAAAAAAAATCGTGAAAAAAACAATTCAAATTTAGAGAAAATTGATTCTTCTGAATTTGGAGGCTATAACGAACAAGTTTTGGAAAGAGCAAAAAAGCACCACAAACAAAAAATTTGGAAAGTTATTGAGCGTGTTTTAATTGGTGTTAGTTTAACCGCAATTGAAGGTTCTATTGTAAGAAACATTTTTATTAGTGGTAAAAGTTATTTTAGTAATAGTGATTTAATTCCAAAAATTACAAGTGAATTATGCACAGATATGGATATGATGCGTTATGAAAAATACAACAATGAGATAATAAGGCTTAAACCTAATGACGATGGCAAAGTTAGTGTGTATATTTCGGCAAAAGTTCCTGAAAGAACTCGTCAAAACATTCAAAATTCTTTAAACTATTTTAACAACATTTTTGATGCGGTTAATGATAAATTTAATTTTACTATTGTAGATAAAGCAGAGTATATTGCTGATAAAGTAATTCAAAAATCTACTATAAAATTTGATTATAAAGCACTTGAGCAAGACGGCCTTTATGGGTATAATAGCCATACTCAAACAATGTTTGATTTTCCCAAAAAAATGTTTTCAGAAAGTGCTAATAATGGAAAATATTGTGTGTCGTCTGAAATCTCTTTAAATAGTTTATATTTTGAAAATTTAGATGATAAAATGCAAGAATTTACTATAAGGCACGAAATGTTACATTCTTTGGGCTTTGATGATGTTTATGGTGAAGATTATAAAGAATTTGCAACTATTATGAATGTAAACAATTTTTATGTTACAAATGAAATAAGTCCAAGTGATATGCGTAGGCTTTACACCGCTTATTGCGATAGTTATATTAATAGTGATAAAACTATTAATTATGAAAAATTATCCGAAGTTAAAGATTACTTAATTAGTTATGAAGATAAATATTACGATAATGTTGCAAATGTTTTAAAAGATTCATTTGCAGGCGAACTAAAAGAAATTTCAAGCGAAGAAATTGCAAATTTTACCGCAGGTTATGGACTACTAGATGTAAAAGTTAATAGTAATGGCGAATATGAATATGTTTACAATAGAAATGCGATTGATCCAAGCAAACATTTTGAGGGGAAAGGCAAGATTGTAAAGGGGACTGATTATGTTATTTTGCCAAAAATCGAAATAAGTGGTTTTACTAAATATTATATTATTTTAAAAGATTCTAACGGACTAAATATGTATGATATTTCTTTGGATAAAAAACCTATTGAACAAAAAATTTCGCTAAAAGCAAACATAGTTTTAAGACCAGCCGTTCCATATATTAAATATACAAATATTGACAATAACAGTTTTCAAAAGTAAATAAAAGGCTATATTTTTAAATTTAATATTAACATATATTATAAAAAATCCGAACAGAGATAGAGTTCGGATTTTTTAATAAAATTTCATATTAAACAAAAATCTAAATTTTTGTTTAAATATTTTTATCATTAAAAACTTAATCATCTATATTTTCAAAAATAGGAGAATTAAAAAATTCGGATAAAGTTAAACCTAATGTTGAACAAATTTGATAAACAGTTTCAGTGCTTACCCTTTTCTTTTTATTGTTGATTACATCGCATACAGTTGAACGGGGTACACCACCATTTTTGAAAAGCGAATATTGAGATAAGTTCCTGTCGGAAAGTAGTTGACTTACTCTTATAGCGATTGCTTCTGTTAATTTCATAATTCCTCCTAATTCGTTCTATATATAGAATTATAAAAATTTATAAAATATATTCAGTACGCTATTCAGAACGCTTTGCATTTTATTTTGAAGATGTTATACTATTTAAAATAGTACGCTATATAGAACAAATATGGGGGTGTTATATGAAAAATGAATTAAGTGAAGAACCTGTGTTAAAAATTAGTTTTACTGGACATAGACCTAAAAGCCTACCATGGGGATATGATGAAACAAAAGAAAGTTATTTTAAATTTAGAAAAGTTATGCAAAAAGCAATCAAACAAGCAATTAAAAATGGCTATTTTTATTTTATTACAGGTATGGCTCTTGGTATTGATATGATATGTGCGGAGATTGTTTTAGAGTTTAAACAAAAATACAAAAATTTAATATTAGAATGTGCTATTCCTTGCAAAAATCAGTTTAAAAAATGGTCAAAAAGTCAGCAAGAAAGATATCATAAAATATTAGAAAAAGCAGATATTATTAATTTTGTAAGTAATAAAGAATATCAGTTTGGTTGTATGATTAAAAGAAATGAATATATGGTGGAAAAATGCGATGCTCTTATTGTTGTTTGGAATGGTGGTTCAAGTGGTACAAAAGAAACTATAAAAATAGCAAGAAAACTTGGTAAGAAAGTGAAAATAATAGATCCAAATAACCCAAAATGAGAATAAAATTTTGTAATTTTTTTTGAAATAAAGATAAAAATTTATTTATTTTTTTCATTACAATCTTATGTTTTATAAAAACGAAAATATATATTGCAAATTTTATTATTTTATTATATAATTAATAAAGTTAATAAAGAGAATTTTTTGGGGGAGAGAAAATGGAAGAAATTAAATATACATATCATTTCAGTTTATTTTTAAATTTTAAAAACGATGTTGATGTTGATAGGCTTGAAAAATATTTTAAAATTGATGCTTATAAAAAAACTTTTTTAAAAGATTCCAAAGGACCTGAAAAAACCGCTAAAATATGGTATAAAACAAAAGAAATTTCTGATGTTTATACTGATGAGGCGATTGAAAGATTTATTATGCAAATTTATGATAATTTTGCAAATTTAAAACAAATTTTAAAAGTAAATAACGGCTCTGCTTGTTTTACTCTTTATTTTACAGATGTGAAAGAAAGACCTGTCATTGGTTTAACACTTAAAACAATAGAGATGCTTGAAAAATTAGGGCTATCGTTTGATGTTGATTTTAGTGAGTTTGATAAACTTTTAAATGAAAATGTTTAGATAAAAAGTTTTGATTGAAATAAGAAGTTTGGAGAGAAAATGTATAAGTTAAAAATTGAAGAAAAAATAACTTTTGCTTATGATTTTAAAGTTATTAAAGATTACGGAACATTTGAAATTCCTGGACATATATCAAAATCGGGTGTGGTGTATTATTATGATGAAGCAAGTCAAAAATATATAAGCAAAGATAAAACGAAAATTATAGATGCAAAAAAATATGTTTTAAATCTTTATAAAAATAGTAGATATTATAAACAATGTGATGTTGCTTTGCTCACTATGCTTGCAAATCAAGTTGCAAAATGCAACTCCACATATCTTGTGGCATCACAGTTTGAATAAACATCAGTTTTGCTTGAAAATACACTTACTTCGTTCGTGTGCTTTCAGACAAAACTTCCGATAATATAAACAATTTGTTCAGAAAGATGACGGATTGGTTAGATAATAAATTCTAATTGAGGTGAAAAATGAAATTAATCAATGGAATGGAGTTTGAAAACGATGAAAAAGTTATAGGGAAATGGGACTTTTTTTGTAATTTAAACAATATTGAAGAATTTAATTGTAAGAAGCAAGAAGAATATAATGAAAAGGGTTTTAAAGAAATTTATTTTATGCCAAATGGTTTAAATTATTGGATTTTTGAAGGTTGGACAAAAGGGAAGTTATTAATAAGTCGTGGTGGTGACGACCCTATTTCATGTTTTGATTATGAAACAAAACAAATTGAAAACGACTTGTTTATGTTTATCCATGTTAAAGAAAATGGAGAAAGTTATATTTGCGTATTAAAAAAAGTTTCTTCTAAAACTTTTAAAATTTCAGATTTTGTAAGAACTGATGATATAAACATTCCTTTTGTTTTTGATGAAAAAGTATTGGGAAAATGGAAATCTGTTGACTACTTAGAAAAAATAGAAGATTTTAATGGGGAAAATCCAGATAGCAAAGATTTATGGCTTAAAACTATTGAATTTTTTGAAGATGGAAAAGTGGTTAGAACATATTTTAATGGAAAACAATGGCATGATAAATGGTCGAAAGGCAAATTGATTGACTTAACAAAAAATGTAGTTTCTAATTATATTTTAAAAACTATAAACGGCGAGGACTTCATGATTATGGAGTGGAAAATGGGAAATTACATTTATGCGGGTATGGATCCAGAGTATTATGTCTTTAAAAAAATTAAATAATAGTAAAATTTTTAAAATGTAGTTTTTTTGATTGACAAAGATTTTATTTTTGGTTATCATAACTACATATAAAAACTATGACGGTGCGTCAGTAGGTTTAATTAAATGCATCAAGAGAATGTTTATCGTGGGCTGGAAGTAAACTATGTAAAATTAAACTGAATTTCAACACCCGAGTTGCTTTTCGGTAAAGGCAAAAAATTGTTGTTAAGAAAAGCCAGAATAAACTGTAAAAATTAAATGAGATTAACTTTTTAGTTAATGAAGTTAGGTGGTATCACGGTTTAAATCGTCCTATAAAAAGGGCGATATTTTTTTTTGAAGGAGAGAAAATGAAAGAAAAAATTTTAGAACTTGGCAAAAAATTTGATGAAAAATTAAAATCTATTATTGATGAAAATGCGCTAGAAAATTTAAGACTTGCGTTTATCGGTAAAAAGGGCGAAATAACAAATTTAATGAACGATTTTAGAAATGTCCCTAATTCGGAAAAGAAAGAAGTGGGAATGCTTGTAAACGAACTTAAAAACAAGGTTGAAACACTAATTTCCAAAGCAAAAAAAGATTTGGAAGAGAAAAAGTTTGAACAAATTGTTAAATCTGACGAAAAATTAGATTACACTTTACCAGTTGATGATGGTGTGGGTGCTTTAAATCCAAGAACAATTTTGCAAAAACAAATTATAGATATTTTTGTTTCTATGGGGTTTTTAATTGAAGACGGAAACGAAATAGAAACCGAATATAACAATTTTGATGCTGTTAACGTTCCAAGAAGTCACCCTGCTCGTGATATGCAAGACACTTTTTGGCTTGATAATGGTGAAGTTTTAAAAACACAAACTTCTGCGGCTCAGAACCGAATTTTAAGAACACACGGACCAGTTTGTAGGGTTTTATTCCCTGGAAGATGTTTCAGAAATGAAGAACTTGACGCAACTCATGAAAATACTTTTTTCCAAATTGAAGGAGTTGTGGTTGACAAAAATGTTAGCGTTTCAAATTTGATTTACTTTATGAAAGAAATGCT
>DLSG01000034.1 GCA_002501285.1 Christensenella sp. UBA7868
AGCCATAAAAGCCGCGTTGAAACATTTTGAAATCATATAAAAACATTTAAAGTCGAAGAGAAGATCTTCGGCTTTTTTGTTTATATAAGCAAAATATTTATTGATAGAGTTCACGAAACTACGATTTTTTGATTGTGCAAAATTTGCACTTTTGTGTGCAAACTCTATTTTTTATGTGCAAACTTGCGATTTTATGTGCAAACTTGCGATTTTGTGTGCAAACTCGCATTTTGTCGATTATTTTTTGCTGTTTTTATTGATTTGCTATTGATTTTTTGAATAAAACCTGTTATAATATTATCAACGATAGTCAAAAGGTGGAATAAATGCAAGCCGAAACTCTTAAAAAACTTATAAATGACGTTATTACAAAAAAAGCGGAATCTCAAACTATTGAAATCAAAAGTGCCGAACATGGCTGCCCTACTCGTTTGTTTGATACACTTTCGTCGTTTTCAAATCAGGACGATGGCGGCATAATTATTTTCGGTATAGATGAAAAAGACAATTTCGCTATTAAAGGAGTTTATGACGCTCAGGATTTGCAAAAAAAGGTAACCGAACAATGCAAACAAATGGAGCCTGCAGTCAGAGCGTTGTTTACTATGTGTGAAATCGGAGAGAAGATACTTGTGTCTGCCGAAATTCCCGGTGTAGATGTTTCCGATCGCCCTGTTTTTTACAAAGGCGTGGGGAGAATTAAGGGATCGTATATTCGCGTCGGAGAATCTGACGAACCGATGAGTGAGTATGAGATTTATAGTTACGAGGCTTTTCGTAAAAGAATCCGAGACGATATCAGAATTGTAGAAGGGGCTAAAACTCAACTTTTCGACGAGAAAAGAATGACTGAATATTTGTCGCGGGTTAAAAGCGAACGAAGAAATCTTGCAGATAACGTGTCGGACGATGAAATTCTTGAATTAATGGGCGTAACGAGCGACGGAACACCGACACTTGCGGGGCTTATGACTTTTTCTAAATATCCGCAAACGTATTTTCCTCAACTTTGTATCACTGCCGTAGCCTTACCCGGAACGGAAATGGGAGAAACGGGAACAGACGGAGAACGCTTTATCGATAATAAACGCATTACGGGAGCGATTCCAGATATGCTTGAAGAGGCGGTTGAATTCGTGCGGACAAACAGCCGGACGAAAACTATAATAGACGATAACGGCAAGAGAGTAGATAAAAACGAATACCCGATTAAGGCTGTTCGTGAAGCGATATTAAACGCGCTCGTTCATCGTGATTATAGTATCTATACAGAAAATACTCCTATTCGTATAGAAATGTATCGCGATCGTATGGAAGTGACTAATAGCGGCGGATTGTATGGTAAAATCAGTATAGACGCTTTGGGAAAAGTTCACCCTGAAACGAGAAACGCCGCTTTGGCAAATATGCTCGAACTACTGAATATTACAGAAAACAGATATTCTGGTATTCCGACAATGCGCAGAGAATTTTTGAATGCGGGCTTGCCCGCACCTAATTTTTCGGTAATACACGGCGAATTTAAAGTTGTAATGAGAAACGGATATCTGAATAATTCCGATTCCATAGAGGATTCAATTCTTAATTTCTGCGAAATTCCTCGTTCGAGAGCCGAATTGATTGAATTTACGGGGAAATCCAGAAATTACGTTTTGAAACAACTGATTGCACCGCTTGTTGAATGCGGTAAATTAAAATTAACCATGCCGGATAAACCTAAAAGTTCAAATCAAAAGTATGTAAAAGCATAAAGTAAAATTATAGTGTAGATTATTTAAATATTTTAGGCGATTGTAAAAGTCTGAAGTAAAAAGCGGGAAAACGAATAAAACGGTATAAACAAAAGAAAGTAATAGAAAAGCTAAAAAATAGCACGAAAAAGGCAGGCGGTTGCCCGTCTGTCAAACGAAATATGAGATAAAAAATCTAACAAGCCATAAGTTTACGAATGCTTTTAAAAAGATGTTGTTTGTTAAGTTTATTGGCGAGAATAACGCCGATGAGCTGAACAATACCCGAGAGGTAAAGGTCGGCTTTCAACGAAACGGTCTTAAAACTTCGGTTATCGGCTAAAGCAAACGAATCTTTCAAAAGGTTAATGGTTCTCTCGATTGTAACTCTGTTTTTGTAAATATTATCCCAATGTTTGGAATTCCTCGGAACGCCGGGATAAAGTCTGAAGTCTTTATCAGGATATGTATAAACGCATTTACCGTAAGACGATTGAGTGCAAGGCGAATCGCAAACACAAATACGTTTGGAAGATTTGGGGATAACAACAGATTTAGGGCAAACCCACTTAAAACGAACGGAACGATTTTTACCGCCGGATTTGCCGAGGAAAGTAAATTTTGAACGGTCGAGGTGGCAAACCGGAGTACCGTCCGAATCAAATAAAGCATCGGAAATCTTGGAATTTCTCAAATTCATCGGAATAACGGCTCTGGAAAAACCGAATCGATTTTTAAGTAACGAATAATTATCGTAGGAATCGAAAGCGGAATCACCAATGAAAGTGGAAAACTTTGTATTCGGGTGAGAATTAAAGAAATCGGAAAGAACGACTTTTAAAGCGGAGGAATCGCCGAGTTCTTTATCTGAATCGGGATTGTTAGTCCGAGAAGTCTTGAAATCGTTATCAAAGACGGAAATATGTCTGACGATGCCCAAACCGTTAGTGACAATACCTGCCTTTAAAGCATAACAAAAATGACCGTTGACATATTGTTGACGAAAGTCGGGATTTGTTTCGGACTCGGACGGAAGAGACGAATAAACGGCGATATAGGGATTAAAATCAGGGTTGTTTTTAGAAAGGGACTTAGCTTGTTTAAGTTTCGTGTTAAAGAATTTAGGATTGTTTTCGGAAACCTTGGCTTCGATGCCCGTGGTATCGAAAACAAGATAATCTGCTTTTTTAGAATTGATTTGACGGCAAATGGGTTCAGTGATATCAACCAACCGATCAAACATTTTAACGATATACTTGAAATAATCGCTGTAAAAACGAGATATTTGCGAAGGATCGGGGACTTTTGAAAAACCGCACAAATCGCTGAGTTCGCGACTGCAACGCAAAACGTTAAGCATTTGAGTATTTTGAGAAAATCCGAACAGTTTTTTAAGGATGATAAACCAAAGAAAGCTGTCGAGATGATAAATGCGGGTGCGTCCCATACGTTTATTGAACGCAAGTTTAAATTCGTAAGGGATAAGCTCGTCAAGGTTGATGTGTTCGTCTAAGAGAGAAACAAGTTTGCAATCTTGTTTTTCCATAGAGTCGGATACATGGTTGTAAATGTCTTCAAAGGATATTTGCACGTTCTTAATTCGCATAATTTTTTCTCTGTTTTTGTTTGTTTTTGCAAATTTATTATACTACAAAAACGGAGAAAAATCAGTTGTTTTAACTTCAAAAAAGCTTTTTGCCGATTGACTTTTTTGACTTTTACAATCGGCAATTTAAATATTTGATAAGGAGCAAAAGATGGCTATTTCTGAGGAAAAATTATTAGAATGGTCAGTACAAGAAAGTACTGATCTAAGTTCAAATGCTTATAATTTTATAAAATCACATTTATTTGAATTACCTTTTGTTATTCAACACCACAATTGCTTTCAGGCGTTTTTGCAAGGTTCGTACGCTAATGCTACGAACATAAAAAGAGATTCTGATGTGGATATTGTATTACAATATAGTGAGGTTTTTAGATATGATGATAGCAGCCTTTCGGAAATTAGTAAAAGAGAAAGAAACGGATATTATAGCAAAGCTTCTTTTACATTTAAAGCGTATAAAGATACAATTTATAAACAATTAAAAGAAGCATTGAAGAATCACTCTCGTGTCCGGGAAATTCAATATAAGGCTAAATCATTGAAAATAATACTGAAAAACCCAAGTATCGAAGTTGATGTAGTCCCTTGTTTTCTGTATAAAAAATATGTATCATTTTCACTGAAAAATCCTGATAGTCCTTCTCATTATATCGAGGGAATATCGTTTGATAATACAGATAACGATTCCCGGATAATTAATTTTCCCAAGGAACACATTAAAAACGGTGAAGATAAAAACAGGAAAGAGCGTACTAACGGCAATTTCAAAATGACGGTTAGATATATCAAGAAAATAAAATCATTACTGGTCGACAGAGGGTACATAAAAGAAAAGCAGTTTGGCTCATATTTTATAGAAAATTTACTTTACAACGTACCAGATACTTGTTTTAAAAACTCTTGTTTGGAAACATTTTCAAATGTAGTACATGTTTTGTTAACCGCGGATATCTCAAAATATATATGTCAACATGAACAGTGGAGATTATTTGGACAGGCATCTACCCAATGGGATATCGATAGCGCCAAGCAATTTATCGCTCTGCTTGATAAAGTAAATAAAGGAAATATAAACTTATGAAAGATTATGCCATTGATTCTAATATTAGGGATAGAATACATAACACTATTTTCATAATAAGTATGGCATTAGCTGTGGTTATATCGGCATTATTTAATCTATGTACAGAATCTATGGCTAAAAACAGCTTTTGGTTTGTATTTCTAAATCTGTTTATTTTTCCTGGAATGGGTGTTATAAATACGTTTTTAAAATGGTTATTTGATAGTCACATTTGGCATTCAAAAGTATTTAAAAAAATTGTAAAAATACCTGATTTATCAGGTGTATGGGAAATAACAGCTCAAAACAAGGACGGTATAGAGTATTCTGGAACTTTAAAAATAAAACAAACATTTACACAAATCTCTATATGTGGTAAATTTAAAAATTCAAGTTCATATAATACTGCTACATTTATAACAGCATTACCGGACGGAATTTCTTTAAGTTATTATTACACAAATGAACCGGATGGAACGATACAGACAATGGGAATACATCATGGTTTTGCCGTTATATCATTCAGCGAGGACTGTGAAACAGTAAAAGGGTCATATTTTAATGATAATTTCCGCGGCACACAGGGTTATTGGCAGTTAAAGAAGTCGGCATAATATTGAAATATAAATTTTGATATTGTTTCTCATTGGATAAAAATATCAAAAAAAGAGGATCTCGATGGAACAAGACATAAGAGTCGATATAAAAGAAAATTTTATAAAAAAACTGGATGATTCCTTGCTTTCGATTTTATTGAAGGATCATAGTTCTGGAAAAAATATCGTTTGGGCTACGGATAACTATGAAATAAAGGGTGACGGTTATGAAAGTTATTCTTCTATTACTGTAAAAGCAATTACAGGCAGACGTGGCAACGTAATTAAGCCGAGGGTAGGAAAATCGAAAAAAGAACAGTTGCACCGAGTAAAAGATAAAGCCGAAGTTTTCACCCCTTCATGGATTTGCAACAGACAAAATAATCTTATTGATAATGCCTGGTTTGAAAAAGAAAATGTTTTCAATATTGAAAAAGAAAAATCATGGCAAACGACTACGAAAAAGATAACTTTTCCCAATGGAAAAAAGTGGCAAGATTATGTAAAATCCAATCGTATGGAAATCTCTTGTGGAGAAGCACCATATCTCTGTTCCCGCTATGACACTGTTTCCGGACTGTGGATTGAATTACAAGATCGTATAGGCGTATTGGATCGAAAAATAAGAATCATAAATGAAAATACGGCATCGAAAGAAGAGTGGCTTAAATGGGTAAAAGAGGCTTATAAAGCAACATATGGCTTTGAATGGCAAGGTGATAGTTTATTAATCGCCCGAGAAAACTTATTGTTTACATTTATTGATTATTACGAGGGAAGATTTACCGAATCTCCTGATATACCTACTCTTACCGAAATAGCAAAAATCATCTCGTGGAATATTTTTCAGATGGATGGCTTGAAATTTGTCATTCCGAACAGTTGCAAACCAATACCCAAAAGGCAATTTTCAATATTTGATATTATAGATGGAGACGAAGAAACAACGGAATTTTGTGAAGGTTGCAGAAAAAACGATAATAAATTACATTCTGGAATATATGTAAGAGTAATGGACTGGGATAAAAAGAAATCGATAAGATTTATAGACTTAATGGAGGAAAAATGATATGGCGTTGTATAATACAGCGGATTACAAATTGATTTATGTGTTTTCTATTCCCGACGAAGCACATAATGGATTGGTAAAAGTCGGTGAAGCAACAATACATACAATGCTGTCGCTTGATGATTTGAAACCGAATTGTCAAGCATTAAGAGATGCTGCAGATAAAGGGAGAATAAAAGATTACACATTTACCGCCGGTATTAAGGTTGACCTTTTATGGGCGGAGTTGGCAATCCGCACGAAAAAAGATACCCTTAATGGCGTGCAGATAACGACGATACAAGGTTTCAGAGATCATGACGTTCATAACGTTTTAAAAAACAGCGGGATAAAAACCTCTTACCCGAACGGCATTAAAAATCGCGAATGGTTTGAATGTAATGCGGAAACGGCAAAAAATGCAATTAAAGCGGTAAAAGAATGTCGTGCGTTTTTATCGGAAAACGATAAAAAAATCGTAGTGAACGCTCCTGAAATTAAACTTCGTGATGAACAAAAAGACGCAGTAGATAAAACATTAACAATTTTTAAAACCGGAGATAAAATGCTCTGGAATTGTAAAATGCGCTTTGGCAAAACGTTAACAGCTTATGAGCTTATAAGACGAGGCGGTTTTCAAAAAACGATAGTTGTAACACACCGCCCCGTAGTAGAGCAAGGCTGGGAAGAAGACCACGCTAAGCTTTTCGGAAAAAACAGTGATCATGTTTTTATGAAAAAGCAGGATCTTTCTTATTCCGAAGATTATTTTGATTATAATTCGGACATAAAGAATGACGTCGCATTAAAAAATGCAAAAAATACCGGTGAGCATTTTACATATTTTGCTTCAATGCAGGATTTGCGCGGCTCAAAACGTGCCGGAGGAAAATTTGATAAAAATAATGCCGTGTTCGATATGGATTGGGATTTAATAATCTATGACGAAGCGCACGAAGGCACTCAAACAGATTTAGGACAAAAAGTTCAAAGTTTATTAGAAACCGAAAAAGATGGCAAAAAGCCTAAAATACTCGAACTTTCCGGAACTCCGTATAATATTATGGACAAGTATGACGATAATGTTTATACTTGGGATTATGTTATGGAGCAAAGAGCTAAGGAAGAATGGAATAGCAAGCATCCGGATGAGCCGAATCCGTATGCTGATATGCCGAGAATGAATATTTTTACATTTGATATGAGCGAATCTATTCCGACTTCGTACCGCTACGAAACTGAAACATCGGCGTTTAATTTCAGGGAGTTCTTCCGTGTTTGGACAGGCGATGCAGAGAAAGATTACCGCCCTGTTCCAGAAGGAAAAAATATCGGCGATTTTGTTCATGAAGATGATGTTATCTCATTCCTTAATTTAATTACTGCTGATAGTGCAGATTCAAAATATCCTTTTGCCACCGACGAGTATAGAAGAGAATTTAAACATACTTTCTGGATGGTTCCGGGAGTAAAAGAAGCGAGAGCTCTTTCTGCAGTTTTAAAGAAACATCCGGTATTTATGCATTATCAGATTGTAAACGTTGCCGGCGACGGCGATAAGGATGAAGAAATGCCGTATGATAATGCGTTGAAACTAGTACAATCGGCAATTAAAACAAACGATTTTACTATTACTATTTCGTGTGGAAAACTTACTACCGGCGTAACGGTAAAAGAATGGTCGGCGGTAATGATGCTTACGGGTTCTGCAACTACGGATGCCAAGGGGTATATGCAGACTATATTCCGCGTTCAGTCTGCAGGACAAATCGACGGAAAGCAAAAAGAAAATTGCTATGTTTTTGATTTCGCGCCGGACAGAGCGTTAAAAGTTATATCCGACGCGCATAGACTTTCAGATAAAGGCAAAAGCTCAGATAAAAAATATAAAGACGTACTTACTCTTTTTATGAATTATTGCCCTGTAATTGCAATCAGCGGCACAAAAATGGAACCGTATAATGCGAATTCTCTTATGCGTCAGGTAAAACGTATAAGTGTTGATGCTGCTATAAAATCAGGTTTTGAAGATGATTCCATTTATAAAATTGACGCCGGAATCGTAATGGACGAGAGCGACAAACAATTCTTTGAAGCCTTAAAGGCTCGCTTGAATGCGCATGCAAAAACTAAAAGGGAAACAAAAGTTACGATTGCCGACAACGGACTTTCCGACGAAGATTATAAAAAAGCCGTAGCAATCGAACATAAACCTGCTAAAAATCTTACGCCGGAAGAAATTGCATTAAAAGAAAAATTAAAAGCGCAACGTAAACAGCAGCAGGCATTTTTCGGCTTGCTTCGTAATATCTCTATTCGTTTGCCGCTTTTAATTTACGGCGCAGACGTTCCTTTGACCGAGAGCTTACCTCTTGAAAAATTTATCGAAATAGTAGACGACGAATCCTGGAAAGAATTTATGCCGCAGGATGTAGATAAACTTTTATTCAAGCGCAGTATAAAATATTTCGATGAAGACGTGTTGATGGCGGCGGGACTCAGAATTAGAAGACTGGCAAAGCAAGCCGACGAATATCCTCCCACAGAAAGAGTAAAACGTATCACCGAAATTATCGGTCATTTTCGTAATCCCGATAAAGAAACCGTTCTTACCCCGTGGCGCGTGGTAAATATGCACCTGAGCGATACTATCGGTGGCTATTGTTTTTTGAATGAACAATTCGATGCAAAAGATCCGTTAGAAGAACCTCGGTATGTTTCGCAAGGAGATGTAACCGAAGAATTGTTTGGAAATAAAAACAGTAAAATCCTTGAGATTAACTCGAAATCGGGATTATACCCGCTTTACGTCGCTTACTCTATGTATCGCAGTCGTTTAACAAAGAAGGAAGAAGAATATAATCCAGAAGAATTGTCTGCACTTTGGAACAGCGTTTTAAAAGATAACGTTTTTGTACTTTGTAAAACAACGATGGCAGAGAAAATAACAAAACGTACCCTTGCGGGATTTACAGATAATTATACAAATACTCATTATCAACCGCACTTACTTGAACGTATGCAGGAAGATATGTCTTGGGTTGTTAAAAAGATTACAAACCCCGCAGTATGGGGAAAGGAAGGTGAACGTATGAAATTTGACGCAATTGTCGGAAATCCGCCTTATCAAACAGAAGGTAAAGGAGATAGTAATGCTAAAAATTCTATTTACCATTTATTTATTGATTTAGGTACAAAAATTTCTGATGTGTGTACTTTGATTCACCCAGCAAGATTTTTGTTTAATGCAGGTAACACTCCTCAAGATTGGAATGAAAAAATTCTCAACGACGAACATTTTTCCGTTGTTGAATACTTTGCAGATAGTTCTTTAGTTTTTCCGACCGTGGATATCAAGGGCGGCATAGCAATATCGCTTTATAATAAAAATAAAAAATTCAAACCTATACATATTTTTACGGCAATAAATGAACTTACGACAATTTTAGATAAAGTTGGACCTTCAACAACTAATAATAGCTTAAGTGAAATAATCACTAATAGAGGTATTTACAAATATGCGGATTTAGCTTATTCTGAAAATCCTGAAATAATGAAAAATACAGCAGATAGACGTATTGCTCCAAGTGCTTTTGAAAGGATGCCAGAGTTGTTTACGGCAAATAAACCATCAAATAAATATGACTATATTCAAATGCTTGGGAATATCAAAGGCGAACGAGTATATCGTTGGTTTAGAAAAGATTATATCTTACCGACTGAAAATTTGAATGTTTATAAAGTACTCGTTCCTAAGGCTAATGGATCAGGGGCAATAGGAGAAGTATTATCTACGCCGTTGATCGGCGCGCCGTTGATCGGCTTCACTGAAACATATATTTCTATTGGCTCTACCAAAAATGAATCTGAAGCAGAAGCAATTTTAAAATATGTAAAAACAAAATTTGCAAGAACTATGCTTGGAATATTAAAAGTTACACAAAATAATCCCAAGGAAACTTGGGCTTATGTACCAATGCAAGATTTTACGGCTAAATCAGATATTGATTGGTCAAAACCCGTTTCCGAAATTGACAAGCAACTTTACAAAAAATATGATCTTGATGATTCCGAAGTTGCTTTCATTGAATCAATGATTAGACCTATGGAGTAAACCGGATTAGTATTACTACGAAAATTTAAATATGTTTTTGATGTAAAAAGTCAAAAAAAATACAAGTAAAATAATTAAATAAAAATGGAGAGGGGTAAAATGGCAAGTACAAAGGAGTTTTTTAAACAGAAAAAAGAATGGTCTCATTATAAAGATGAATTGTTAGGTTCTTATATTTTACCGTATTTTAATAAAGTTATGAGTACAAAAGTCCCTATCGTATACATTGACGGTTTTGCTGGAAAAGGTAAATTCGATGATGGAACTGTTGGCTCGCCTTTATTAGTAAAAGACAAAATATATCAGGCGCGTAAAATTTCAAAATACGATACTAATATTGAAGCGTATTTTGTTGAATCGGCTTATGCTGATGCTTTAGTATCAAATCTTAAAGATTCAACAATGCACGTTATCAAAGGCAATTACCGCACGACAGTGCCTAATATATTGAATAATAATGTAAATAAAAATATATTTTTATATGTTGATCCCTTTGGTATTAAATATTTGGATTTTTCTATTTTTTCTGGATTAAATACAAGAAAATATCGTTCAGTAGAACTATTGCTTAACTTTAATTCATTCGGATTTATTAGGGAAGGATGTCGATTATTGAAAATGGATGTAAAATCAGACGTTGATGATATTCCCGAATTTTCCATTGAAGGCGATGATTTGAAAAATGATATTCAAAACATGAATGGGATTGCTAATGGAACTTATTGGCAACAAATTTTAAAAAATTATAACGCTGGAAAGATTGACATATTTCAAGCAGAAGAAATGTTTTTGAAACAGTATATAATTGAATTGAAAAAGACTTTTAACTATGTGTGTAAAATTCCGATACGATACTCAAAATCCCAGCTTTCAAAATATCAAATGATATTTGCTACCAACAATAAGCATGGTATATTATTGATGGCAGATAATATGATTGCATGTAATAATGAAATGTCTTTACATATTAATAACGGTCAGCCCAGTTTATTTGATTATGAATATAGTTCGGGCAACTGTTTAAATTTTATAGAAGAACTATTGCCTACTTGTTTTACCGAATTAAAAGAATTTTACTATAATATTTATAACGAAAAGGGATTCTTGTATTTAACAAAAGATATGAATAATGCAATAAAGCAACTTGAAGAAAATGGACTTGTTAAAAGAGAAGTTTTTGCAGATGAGATTCCACTTCGTGTTGAATATTCTCTAACCGAACTTGGCGAAAAAATGAGACCTATAATAAACGCACTAGCCGACTGGGGAAACATTTATAAAAAAGAATATAAAAAACAAGAAAAATAGCACTAGTTAAATCTAATGCTATTTTTTTATTAAAAATTTATAGAAACATTTTTTCTAATTCGTGTTGTATTTCTTCGGCACATTTTATTTGTTCGTTAAGGTTCCATTTGCCAATATTTTTGCCATCTTTTATGAATTTTGAACCACATTGATGAAAGTAAAATTCTATATTTCTTGATTTTGCTTGCAAAAACAAATCTTTTACCCATTCATATTTAATTGGTCTTACAACTGCACTTGGAGCCATTTCTCCACCAACATTAACTGATTTTATGAGGCTTGTGTCTAAATATTTGTCAAGTTTCATTTCTCCTATAAGTGGGGAACAAAATACTTCTCTATGTTTTAATGGTGCATCTAATAAATAAGGCAACCTTTTGTCTGCCATTTCTTGATTTTTAATTGAAACAATTAAATAAAAATTATCCCAGCCATCACCCCAGTCAGGTGGCAAACATTGTTTTATTCTTTCTGGTCTTTTTGTTATGGTTACAAAAATGCAATCTTTTCTTCTTCTAATTGTATCCCAACAATCTTTTCTCCACTCATCAGCTTCTTCAATAAAAAAGTCTGATGAAAAACATAGTTTTACAACAGAGTTTGGTGGGCAATTTTTATCTTTTAATTCAAAAGTTGTTTTGCCTTTTTCAACTATGGTTGTATCTCTGCCATATCTATTATCCATACTATACACAAATCAATTTTTGCAACCAGCACTCACTTTTTTGCAACCATGCCAAGGATTCCAAACAACAGCATTTAAAACTTTATCATTTTGCATAATTTCGTATCCGTAAGTTTATTATAACATATTTTAACATTTTCTCAATCATTATCCGTTTGATAAGCACTTTTTTTTGTTTAACGACTTTAATATTACACAATCCAAGTAAAAAGCAATATTTCTTTTGTCTAGTTTCTTGCCAATCTTCAATATATCAAAATTTGAAATATAAAAATCCTAGTGTTGTAAATTAAAAAGTT
>DLSG01000003.1 GCA_002501285.1 Christensenella sp. UBA7868
CACAAAGCCGTAGGCTTGGAATAAGAGTAAAAGGTCCAAACGGAAATTATTATCCACACACTTTAAACAATACTGTTTTAGCATCAACCCGTGCATTAATTGCCTTTTTAGAAAACAACCTTAATAGAGATGGATCTGTTACTATTCCTGAAGCTTTAAGACCATACCTTGGCGGAATGGAAAAAATGGAAAAGGTTAAATAGCTTAATGGACGAAAAGAAAAAGGAAATTATTAATTCGTTTGTTTTAAAAAAAGACGAAGAAATATTAACAAATTATAATTTGGTTTTAGAAAAACTAAATGATTTTTTGTTGCCTTTTTTAGATAAAATTATTGAAGAAAATAAAAATGAAATATCTTTTAAATTAAACTTAATTGGCGATCATGTAATAGAATCTAATTATGATTTTATTAACAGCAGTACAATTATGATAGAATATTTTACCAACAGCGAAATTTATAATTATGATAAAAGTCAAGAAGAAAAATCCGAAATAGGAAAGTTAATATCTAATAGTTTTCAATCAAAAGATTTAGTTTATCCAACCATTCAAAATCTTTTGAATCGTCTTTATAATTATCTATCTTTAAACACAAAAGATGTTGCAATTTTTAAGCGAAAAAATGGCATATCTATAAAATTATTTGATTTTAAATTTTTCATCTTCTTTTATAATAAGACAAAAAATTCTGACCTTTATAATTTCCAAATTAAAGGCAAAAATTATAGTTTTAACTTTATTAAAATGCATGAAAATCTGTTAAAAAAGAATAACGAAACTCGTAATGGATTTTTTAACACTATTAAATTTTTCAAAATTATAGAACGAGAACTTTCTCTTTTAAATAAACTTATTTTACCAGCATCAAAAACGCTATATTTTTATGAAAACTTGCTTTATAGCCTACCAAATAAGTTATTTGAAAATAACTTTATTTATGATAATTTTATAGAAATCTATAACTTTTTAAATAAAATTTATATAGATGAAGATTTAGACACTCTAAAAAACAGTGAGGATTTGAACCTTTTTGTTGAAGATGAATATCAACTATTCGCAAAATATTACGTAACAAAAAATGATTTAAAATTAATATTAAAACAATGTAAAATATTTATATCAAACATTGACGAAATTATAAAAGATTAACAATTATAAATTAGTAAAATAAAAGCAAGAGTTTGAAACCCTTGCTTTTATAATACTATGCAAATTATTTAAAAGAACAATGTTCGAAATTTTCTAGAAATTTTGTTTACGGAAATTATAAACAAACATTTTTTTAAAGTTAAAAATTTAAAAATTACATAATTTAATTAAAAACTTTATCAAAATACGCCTATTTATTCGCAAAATCTGTATTTTGCGAATAAATTTAAAAGGTTGTTTTTAATAATTTGCACTGCTCTATTAAGAAATTTTTATTATAATTCTCAAGTTTTTTGGTTGATTTTTGTTATATTATTTGAGTATTTTATTACTCTTTATACAAGCAAGCCTAACAAAAATCCGCATTTTTTTAATTGTTGTTGCATCTCTTTATTATTTGGTTCAAAATGAGATAGAGCTTCGTAAAAATTCGCACTATGATTTAATTCAATAAGATGTGTTAATTCATGAAAAATAACATGATCTATTAAAGCGTGTGGCAAAAATAATAGTTTAAAATTTAAAAAAATATTTTTTTTACTATCACACATTCCCCATTTTACTTTACTATTAATAATTGAGATGCTGTTACAATTAAGATTCATATATTTTAAAAGTTCTTTCGTTCTTTTAATTAAAATAACTTCGGCATTTTCTATATAAAACTCTTTAAGTGCTTTTATGAGCCTTTGAGTTGAAAAACTTATTTTACTAGGCATACACATTGCCCCGTCAGTTAAGCAAATTTCTTCTTGATTTTTTATAAATACAACTGGATATTTTTTGCCTAAAAATAGACATTCGTCATAATTTAAAAGGTTTTGATTTAACTGAATAGACGATTTTATTTGAGTTTGCTTTTGGGTTATCCACTTCTCTTTTTCGCAAATAAATTTAAAAACATTTTCAATATCCACATTTTTTGGTGCAGAAACAATTAACTGACCTTGCCTATCTATTTTTAGTTGAATATTCTTTCTATTACTTAAAATTATTTTATCTGGCTTTATCATATTTATATTTTAGCATAAAATTTAGCAAAATTAAAATATTTTTTATACTATGCAAAATTTGCATAGTATTATATTGACAAAATTTTTATTATATTTTATAATATAATTATATTTATTGGGGTAAATCTAATGAAAAGTAGCGTAGTTAGTGGCGAAAATCGCGGAAGCGTTAACGAAATACTGTTAAAAGCACTTCAAAGTGGCGATAAGTATGGTTATGAAATTAACAAAGAAATTGAAACCAAAAGCGGTGGCAAATTCTTTTTGAAAGAAGCTAGTTTATATTCAGGTCTTAAACGTTTGGAAGCGGCTGGCTTTATAACTTCTTACTGGCAAGATGGTGAACTTGGCATAAGAAGACATTATTATTCAATTTCTGAAAAGGGTTTAGAAAAACTAAACGCTTCTAATTTTACGTGGGATAGTTCAAAGGAATTTTTAGGCGAAATGTTTAAAAATGAAAAAATTGAAGGTTTAAAAAAAGTAGATTTATTAGTATTAGATAATTTTGGTAGTGAATATAAAAATAATTATATTAGAGATTTAATTTTAAAANNCAACAAAGTTTTTTTGAGCAAAAAAGTTCCGATCTCAACAATGTTAACTCCCCTATTAATTCGCAAATTCCTGCTGAAAAAGAAACTTCTGATCAAAACGAAGTTAAAAAAAATCCATTCCAAATTGAAGTAAATCCTCTTCAACAAAGTTTTTTTGATAATTTTCAAACTATTGAAACTGAAAATAAAACTACTAATGAAGAAATAAATGAAAATAAAGTAGAAATTAACAATGCTAGTTTTTTAAACAATTCTTCCGAAAATGTAAATTCTATAAATGAGAATTTGCCCAGCGAAAACAAAGAAGAAAAGGAAGAAAAGATTGTTTTAGAAGAAGCAAAAGACTTAAATTTAAAAGATGAAAACGAAAACAAAGAAGAATTTGCTACGATAAAAAATGAAAATGAAAGCGCAGAAAAATTGGCCAATAATAATGTTTTAAATTCTAACTTAAATATTGAAAACTCTGAATACGAAAAAAATAAGAGTGAAATCAAAGAAGAAAATAGTTATGAAAAAATGATTTCCGCTTATAATGGAAATGACTACTCTTCTTCTTTGGAAAAAGAAAATGTTATTGATATTTCAAAACTTTTGAATAAAGATAAAATTAATGAAAACAGTATTGTTTTTAATGAGCAAAAACAACCTTTACCCGAAAAAGAAGATAAAAGTTTAAGTATAGAAAATAATAGTCCTGTTTTAAACAATGAAATTAGATTAAATGAAACTAATCAAAATGTACAAAATAATGTTAATTATAATAATCAAATTATTGAAAATAAAACACTTGAAACTACTGAAAATTTAAGTGATAATTTAAAGCAAGATGAAAAAATTGAGGCAAACCAAAGTGTATCTTCTAGCAGTGAATTTCAAGAAACCAAAGTTGATTTAAAGAATATTTTTGGTTCTCTTCTTGTTGGTAATAGCGAAAATAATGAAAATAAGGTTGAACAAAATAATCTAATTCAGAATGAAGAAAAAATTGAAGAAGAACCAATAAAAAACATAGAAGAGGAACCAAAACCTGAACTTCCCCGCATCAATGTTGATAATGATGTTAATGTAATGTTAAAGTCCGAAAAAAATAATCATAAATACGATTATGATTACACTTCAAACAATATTAAAGATAGAAGTTATGAGGACAAAATTGTTCAAAACCCAGGAAGAAATGTTCCTAGCGTAAAACAATATATAAACAATGTTCATAAGCAAACTTTAATTTCAAGAGCAACAACTATCACCGAAGAAGTAAATTTAGAAGGCATCAATATTCGTGAATATTCAAAAATGAATAATAAATTAATCAGAAATTCAAACTATATTTATTCAAACAAATTAAATTTTGTTTTATCACTTATCTTTGGAATTTTATTATTAACTGAAAGCATAATTTCGCTTATTGTAATTAACAAAACAAGTTTTCTATCAGTGTTCGAAATTATATTTTTCTGTGCTTGCTGTTTAACAAGTTTAGTTATTATGTATTTATATAGTTATAAATATATTAAAGATAAATTTAAGGTTGACCTTAAAAATTACAATTTTAAATCGTCTTTATTTTACTTTTGTTTGATTTTCATAGTTGGTTTAATCTTAATATTGTGTGTAAACATTTTTTCAGGAATGAATAGCAACAATTCGTTTGATTTCATAATTAAAATCGTTCTAGAAAGTGTAGTGTTATTAAATTTAATCTTCTACCCTGTTTTGAAATTGTGCTTATATAAATTAAGATTTTTCTCTAATTAAATTTAGATATAGACAAAATAAATTTTTGAGTGTATAATAGGAGTGAAAATGGAAAAAAATTCAAATTGTGTTTTATCTGTTCAAGGCGTAACAAAGATATTTGGAAAAGACAGAGCCGCTGTGAACAATGTTTCTTTTAATATTTATGCTGGCGAAATCTATGGTTTAATTGGACAAAACGGCGCTGGAAAAACAACTATTATAAGAGTTATTACTGGGCTTGCAAAAGCCACAAGTGGCAGAGTTTTTGTTTGTGGATACGACATTGAAAAAGATTTTCAAAAAGCGGTTGCAAATATTGGCGGAATTATTGAAAACCCTGAACTTTATTCGTATATGAGCGGAATGGACAATCTTAAATATTACGCTTCCCTTTATGGAAAGGTTGACAAAAACAAAATTGACAAAATTGTTGCAATGCTTGGAATGGAAAACCGAATAAATGACAAGGTTAAAACCTATTCACTAGGAATGAAACAACGTGTAGGAATTTGCCAAGCACTTTTACATAATCCAAAACTCTTAATTTTGGACGAACCAACAAACGGACTTGACCCTAACGGAATAAAAGATATGAGAATTTTTCTAAAAAAACTTGCAAAAGAACAAGGGATTGCAATTTTAATTTCTTCTCACATTCTTGCCGAAATGGAACTTATTTGTGACCGAATTGGAATTATTGATAATGGCATGATAATTGAAAATAAAACTATGGAAGAATTACAACAAGGCTTACACGCAAATCTTCAAGTTTCAATTAAGGTCGATTACCCTAACTATGCTGGAAAAATATTGCTTGAAAAATATCCAAATAGTCCAATATTTTGTATTGGAAATCGAGTTGTTATTGAAGCCAAAAATGAGGATATTCCTGCAATTAGTTCTCTTTTAATCAATAAAGGAATTTCAATTTATGGAATAAGCACTATTACAAGAAGTTTGGAAGACATCTTCCTTGAAATTGTTCATAAAGGCAAAGAACAAAACATTTTGTAAATTTTAATTTAAAGGAATTTTTATGGGAATTTTTAGATTAACAAAAGGTGAATTAAAAAAAATATTTTTAAAACCAGGCATTTTCGTTGTAACTGCTCTTTTGGTTGCAGTCTTAACTTTTTCGGCTGTGTTATTTAAGCCAGCATATAGACAAGACGGAAATGTTGTAAACATAACAGGTTCAACAATCGGTCAAATGTATGACAAAAGTTATGCTTCAACCGAAACCAACAATACTCTCTCTAAAATCTACTTGTCTGAAAACTATTTAAACCCTTCACAAAGTATTATTGAGTTTTATAGGCAAGAAATCTTGGCTGGAAAAAACTCAAAAACGGACGAATTAACAAACGCAGTTCAAAAAATGTATGATCATTTTGTTGAATATAAAAAAGTGGCTGAAATTAAAAATCCTAACCAAGATGTTTTAAATAGTGCAAACGAAAAAAGAAACAAATTAAAAGAATTAATCTCCGAATTTCAAGGCTTATATTCTAAATGCGTAAATGGAACAAATGGCTTTTATTACATTTTGCTTTCTTCAACTGATAAAACAGAATTTGATGTTTTCTTGTCAAAGTGTTTAACCTCTCCTTTCACCGCAACTCTTCCACATGATGAAACAGTAAAAGTAATAATCTATGACCTTGAAATGTTTCAAACAATGAACTCTTATATTTCTAAAATGAGCACTTTCCTTCCTTCCGAAGAAGCCTTAAACGAAGCAGAAACGAATTTAACTGATGCTAAAACAAAAATTGACGAAATATCAAGTGAAATAGAATCTTTTAAACAAGAAAATACATTGTCTGATAAAATCGAGGACAAAAATACTTTCAAAACATTAATAACCCGTTTTCAACAAGCAAATATGAACGCTTATAATCTAACATTGCTTACAATTAATTCTTCTGCTTTAAACAATTTTAGTGATGACTATATTCAATCTTTATATCAATTTGAAAATTCCGAATATCGCACAAAATACACTATAAACGAGCAAAAAAATATTTGTAAATTTTATTTAGATAATAATAAATACGCTTTTGAATATGCAAAACCTTTAAGTTTAAGCACTTCTAGCAACACTGAACCAAATGTTTATGATTTCATGTTCTTTGCTCTTGAATTTTGTAGTTTTATAATCGTTATTTATGTTGTTTTCCTTGGAGCAACAATGATTGCTGGTGAATATTCAAGCGGAACAATGAAACTTTTAGCGATAAGGCCATATTCAAGACGAAAAATATTATTCAGTAAACTTCTTGCAACAATTATTGTTGGTTTAATGTTTTTGATTATGACTTTTGTTGTAACCTTTATAATTGGTGCAATTTTATACTCAACGGCTTCTTTGCCAATACTATTAATATTCAATTCTGGTGCCGCTGTTGCTGTTAGTCCTATGACTTCAATTTTTCTACTTTTCCTTTGTAAAACAATAGAACTTATTTTCTACGCAATCTTTGCCCTATCTATTTCAACTTGGTTTAAATCAAATGCTGGTTGCGTTGTAGTAAGTTTACTTTTATACTTTATTTCATTCATTTTAACAATGTTTACTCCAAGTTTAGGAATTGTAAAATATCTTCCTTTTGTTAACACAAATTTATTTGGATATTTTGGCTCTCACCTAGTTTCAACAACTTCAAGCAACATTTTTGTAACAATGTTTAGCAGAGTTATTGCAAACGATATGAACTTCTATACAAGTTTTGCAATTATCACATTCTTCTCTATTTTAATTTACGCAATTACAAGCGAAATCTTTGCAAGACGAGATATTAAATAACTTCCTTCCTAGATAATAAAAGTTAGGTCATAAAATTATAATAATTGTAAATTAAAAAATATAGTTATCAATTCATAACTATATTTTTTATTTATAATATAATAAATTTGATTCTAAACAGTTTTTAACTTATATTTTTAAAATGTTATTAAAGGCATAAATCAAGCCATCATTTAAACAATCTTTTGTTACAAAGTCTGTTTTAGATTTAATTTCTTCTGTCGCATTTCCCATAGATATTGAAATATCTGTACTGTCAAACATTGCCACATCATTTTCGGAATCTCCAATAGAAACAGTTGTAAAATCTTTAAAAATTTCTTTAAAATATTTAACCGCCTTTGCTTTTGATGAGCCTTTAATGGTTATGTCGCAAAAATCCTCTGGCATATTAAAAAAATCAAATTCTGAAAAAGCGTTTATCACCTCATCAGAAACTTTATTTATAGCCATTATTTGAAATATATTGTTGTTCTTACAATCTTCCAAAAATTCGTTTATACTTACAAATTTCGCTTTATGCCTACCTAATCTTTCACTTGAAAAAATAGTTTTGTCAAAATAATCGTCTTTATATGTCCAAACAATATCTTTCTTTTCAAAATATTTATATAACTTTAAAATATCTTTTTCTTTCATGGCGTCAAATTTTTTTATAACTTTACCATTACTTGAAAAAATTATGTTTCCAAGCATACAAGAAATAAAATCAAAATGTTCAATTCCATCAATAATCAGTGTAAAACCTGGTGCTCTTCCAGTATTAATAATAAACTTATGCCCTTCTTTTTTTAGCCTATCTATTTCATTTAAAAGTTTAACATCAACTTTAATAGACCCCGATTTAAAAACCGTGCCATCTAAATCTAAAAATATTAGGTATTTCTTTTTTGCTTCTTTCAAGATAGTTCCCCTTATTGAAATATTATTTTATCTATCAACTTTCTTAATAGTCAATATTATATTTTGTAGATATAAAATTGTCAATCAAAATTTCAAATAAAAGATTTTTTATTAAGTTGTCACAAAAAGATTGACTTTACACATATTTTCTTGTATAATAAATAGGTAAATTTTAGGCGAATAGCTCAGTTGGTAGAGTCGCGGTCTCCAAAACCGTTGGTCGTGGGTTCGAGTCCTACTTCGCCTGCCAAACAGCCATAAGGCTGTTTTTTTATGCTTATTAATCTTTTTAACTTATATTTTGTGTGGTTTAAATAAAAAAATCAGCAATTTCCTGCTGATTTTTTTTAATTTTTCATTAACCTTTTATATTAACAATTAAATAATATTAATTAATTTGTCATAGACGCTTTCAGCATCAAGATTGGTTTCAGCAATACACATAACCGTGTCATCACCATAAACTGTGCCCATAAGTTTGTCTATATTCATTTTATCTATGTAAGAAGCAATTCCACTTGCAAAACCTTTTAAAGTTTTAACAACAACCAAATTTTGAGCGATTTTAACAGATATAACAACCTCTTTATAAATTCCTACAACCTTATTTGAAATTTGTTGTTCTGTGGTTTCAACATAAGCATATTTATATTTTTTGCTGTCAGACAAAATTTTAATTAAGCCAAGTTCTTTAATATCTCTTGAAACTGTTGCTTGTGTTACATCATAATTTAAAGAGCGTAGGGCATTTACAAGTTCGTCCTGCGTTTCAATTTCATTGTTTGCAATTATCTCTAAAATTTTACTTTGCCTTAAAGACCTAGCCATAAATTTCTCCTTTGCATAGTTATTAATTAATTTGCAACATAATTATACAACACAATAAATTTTTATGCAAGCGTTTTTGAATATTTATGCAAAAAATTTTTTATATTTATTCAAAAATGTGAATATTTGCCTTGCATATTTATACAAACACAATATATTGTGTTGTTTTTATGTTGAATAGCACTACATATTGTGGTACAATTTTACAGTAAAAAAGAGGGTTTTAAATTCAAAACTCTCCTTTTAAAAATTTTTATGTATTTTTTATGGTTATATTTGAAAAATAATTTAATTTTTTCATTTAACAATAACAACAATATTTTAAAAAAACAGGTTTTTTTTAAACCTGCTTAATTTTTTATTTCGTCTTGTTTTTTATTATCCTTATTGTCTTTATTTTGCTTTTTATTTTTATCTTTCTTTTTTATTTTAAAGAAATTTATAAACTTTCCCACCTTTAAAATAATTTGGTCAGAGTTATTAACCGCAATACCTTTAAACACCGCTTTACCAAAAACCGTAATTGATGCGATAACGCTACTAACAAGTGCTGGAACAAGTATTGCCATAAAACCACCCGTTCCCGAATAGATGTAAGCCGCCAAACTTGCACCAACTGCACCAGACAAGATTCCACAACTATCACCTACAATATCGCAACAAAAACTAGAAATTTTTTCAGCGTTCTTTATAAGTTTAATACTTTCCTTTGCGCCTTTTTCTTTTTTTGACGCTCTTGCCAAAAACGGCTCTATATTTCCTGCCGTAACAGCAACACCAATCATATCAAATAATATTGATATGCTAACAAATAAAATTAATATTAATATTGAAGTTATAAGTCCAACGCTTGATAAAACCGCTTCGCTTGAAATATTAAGCACCACGCTTATTGACAACGTTATCAACAAAACTTTTATTGGGTAAGCCCAAGCAATTTTCGCTTTTTTCGGCCTACTATCCTTATCGTCTTTCATCTCTCTCCTATTTTAAACTGGACACGCCAGTGAAATTTAA
>DLSG01000052.1 GCA_002501285.1 Christensenella sp. UBA7868
GGTTAGGTTAGGTTAGGTTAGAAATCAATAAGTAACCTTAAAAGACAAAATAAAAAACCACTATTTAAACGTGGTTTTTTTAATTTAACTTTTTTATTTTTTAAAAACTAATAAATTTTTAATAACAACTAAATTCTTAAATCTTTTCCCTTAAAATTATATTTAAGTGAAATTTCTTTGTCTAAAAGTCTGCTTAAAAATCTTTCGGTATAAATATCTTTAATGTCGTTTAATGTAAGATTTGTTGTAATTAAAGTTAATTTATTTTTACTTTGTCTTTCGTTTAAAAGGTCTAAAAAGTATTCTATTGTAATATTTTTATATTTTGCTTCTGCTCCAAAATCGTCTATAATAAGTGCTTCCGCATCATATACATCACTTAAAATTGCGTTTAAATTATTGATATTGAAATGAGCTTCGCAAAATTTTTTATTTATTTCACTGCTTGAATAATAGCGTGTTAAAATTTCATTTTCGCATAAAGTTTTCGCAAAACATTTTGAAATATATGTCTTGCCTGTGCCAGTGGCACCAGTAAATAAAATTGTATTGTAATTTGTCAAGATTAATATTTTTAAGATCTGGATATTTTTCAAGGTCGATACCTGTTTCGTTTAAAAGATTTTGTATAAACAATTTTTTTAAACATTCACACATATCGCCATTAGAAGTAAGCCCTGTGTCATTACATTTTTCACAATCAAAGTGGGGAATAACAAGGCTTGGGTCTTTCCCTGCAAGTTTAAGTTGAACTAAAAAGTCTTTTAACAATAATTTTTTTTCAAGTTCTAATGAAGTTATATCTTCATTGTCGTTTTGTGCTTTTGCGATTTTAATTTTTATTTCACCAAGTTTGTTTGCTATATCTAAAATTTCTTTATTACTATAACAACTTTGTTTATAGTTTTGACATTCTGTAATTTTAATTGCTCGGTTGTTTTTTATTGTTTGCAACGATTTTTTTAATATTTCGTTTTTAGTCATTAAACATCAATCTCCTTTAAATTATCAAATAATCTATTTAATTCTTCATCAGAATAACTTCTTGTGTTCATATCAACTTTTTGTGCTGGGCTTTGAACGCTACTATTAAAACTTAAATTTTGTGCTTCTTCAATAGTTGTAATATTTTTTTCATGGAAATTTGTTAAAACCTTGTTTAAATATTGAAAAGGCGCTGTTTTGTTCATAGAAATCTGCACGCCATAATTTAATAAGGCAGAATCAATATTCCATTCGTTACACCAAATGTTATAAAGTTCTCTATCCCTAGGGGTAACAATTCGTTTTACGCCAAGTGCATCAAAAATTTCTTTAATATTTTGGTCAATAATATTTAGGTCGTTTATATATTGAGTAATAGCCTGCAAACTTACTAAACCTTGTTTATAAAGTTTTTGAATTACAATATCCATTTTTTCAAGACTATTGTTTTCTGTTTTAAAACAAAACTTGGCAAGTTCTTTAAGGGTTTCGTCCATGTAACCCTTAAATAACCAAGAGTTTAAATAGTTTTCAATAACAGGTTCCAAATTTTCTATATATAAACCAAGACGAATACAAATTTCTTTTGCAAGGTCTATATAATGTTTACGATTTTTCTCGTATTCATTAATTTCGTCATCACTATAAAGTTGCATTGAATGATATTTTCTTATTTTAGAGTCTAACGCTTTCATTCCGCCACGCTTTTTTAAGTTTTCGGCAATTGTTAAAATGACTGGTTGAGTGTAATGAAAACTTTTTGTCCAAACATTATACATATCGCATTCATCAAGGCTAGCACTACGGCTTACTCCAAGGGTTATTAAAACATTTTTAATATTTTCGCTTGATTTCTCTAAATCTTTAATTTTTTCTTCAACTTTTTTTGTTGTTAAAATTCCTTCCGAAATCCAATTTTTTGCAACTGTTAATATGTAATTTGCAGGTATGTTTGGGTCTTTGTCTGCACAATATTTTGCAATCATAAGCATTGCGTCACGTTCTAATTTTTCTTTTTCAATTAAATAAACATAATCTTTAAATTCGTTTTGAGTGACTGCTCGGTTTAAAAAACTTTGAATTAAAACAAATAAATCGCCATATTTTGCTTCGTCAATTGGTTTAAACTTAATTGTTTTTGCGTCTATTGGAAGATAAACAACTTCTAAAACATCAAGACTAGAAACTTTAACAAGTCCTTCTTTTTCTAAATAATTAAAAGCGTCTTTAACTTGATTAATATCTAAATTTAAACTTTCGCAAAAGTTTTCTATATTATTGGCATCTTGGTTTATAGATAAATAATATAATCCTGTTAAATAAACTTTTACAGCATTTTCTGGGGCTTTTGGCAAAAAAGATGAAATAAAAAAATTATTTACAAGAGTGTAACCCGAGTTTTTAAGTTCAATTGATTGTTTTATAAAAGCCATAAATCCCCCTAAAAAAAATTAATTCTAATTTAAAAATTATATAATTCTTATTAATTATATAATGAATAAACTTTTTTTTCAATCTTTAATGACAAATTTTTAAATTTTCATTTTTTAAAATTTGAGTGCATATATTGTATTATGAAATTAAGAAATGGGACAAACTGTAAAAATCAAAAAAAACTTATAAAAATTATAATCTTTTTACTGATAGCATTAATTGTTTTTTCAATTGTGTCAATCGGGCTTGCTGTATTTATAAAAAACAAAAACATTGGTTTTATTAGTAAGTTTTCAAAAAATGTAAATGAATACGATTTAGATGTTAGCGTAGATTGCGAAAATAAAAATCTGAACATAAAACAATCAACCAAATATATCAATTCAACAGATGGTGTAATGCTAACAAGTGTTTATTTTCATATTTTCTCACGTGCTTTTTGTGAAGGGGTGGTGAATAAGCCAGTTTCAAGTTTAAATGAAGAAAAAGCATATCCAAATGGTGTTTCTTATGGTAAATTTGAACTTGAAAGTTTGATGATCGGTGGTGAAGAAGTTTCGCCAAGATATTTGAATGCCGATAAAGATATTTTGGTTGTAGATTTAAAAAGTCCGCTTATGCCACAAAAAAGTGTTGACATAAATTTTGTTTACAATATTAAACTTCCAAACATAAATCATAGATTTGGCTTTGGGGAAAATACGATAAATCTTGGAAATTTCTATTTAATTGCTTGCGTTTATGATAATAATGAAGGATTTTTTTCAAACTCTTACCATTATAATGGGGATCCTTTTTATTCCGATATAGCAAATTACAAGGCAAAAGTGACTTACGACAAAAATTTTGTTTTAGCTTCAACTGGAGATGTTTTAAGCGAAAGTGATGTCGAAAATAAAAAACAAACCGAAATTTCTGCAAAAGCAGTTAGAGATTTTGCTTTAATTTTAAGTGATAAGTTTAATGTAATTTCAAAAGATGTTGAAGGGACTCGAATAAATTATTTTTATTATAATGATACAAACCCAGAAAGTAGTTTAAAAACTTGCATCGATGCAATAAACACTTTTTCGTCTTTATATTCTGCTTATCCTTACAAACAATTAAGTGTGTGCGAAAGCAATTTTGTTTATGGGGGCATGGAGTATCCTAATCTTGTTTTTATTTCCGACAATTTAGAAAATTATGAAGATTATACCTATACCATAGTTCATGAAATCGCTCATCAATGGTGGTATAACATGGTTGGCAACAACGAGTATAAATACGGGTTTTTAGATGAAGGACTTACAGAATATTCTACTTATTTGTTTTTTGATGAGAACCCTAGTTATGGGCTAAATTTAAAAGAAATGATTAAAAACACTACGAATAGTTATTTACTATTTATAGATGTCTATAAAGAAGTTTTTACAAAAGTTGACACATCAATGCTTAAAAGTTTAAACGAATTTACTACTGAACCTGAATATATTTATTCGGCGTATGTAAAAAGCGTTTTGATGTTTGATAATCTTCGAGATATTGTTGGAAAAACAAATTTTATTAAAAGTTTAAAATTATATTTTAAATTAAATTGTGGGAAAAATGCAGTGCCGTCCGATTTGATTTATGCTTTTAATAAAACTTGCAAACAAAATCTGGAAAGTTATTTTAACAGTTGGTTTAATGGAAGCGTTGTAATTGAAAATTTATAAATTGATTTAAAAATTAATAAATAAAAATAAAAAACGAAAAATTAAATAAAGCAACAAAATAAATTAAAAGAAATTAACAATAATAAAAAAACACCTTTAAAAAGTGGCTATAAACCTCTAATTAAAGGTGCTTTTTTTAAATTAAATTTTTTGAATAATTTTTACAAATTGTTAATTTTTATATTTCAAATTTTTAATTTTAAATCTTTTTATAATAATTATTCTCTCATAAATTCATCAAGTTTTTTTAATTTGTAAATATTGTTTGTTTTATTTAAAATTTGTTTTTCAATTTTTTTATTTTCAACTGGAATTTTTTCTACATATTCTTCAAAAACGTCATCTTTTTTGCTATCTAAATTATGATTTTCGGTTTTGTTTTCTGATTTTAAATTTGAAGTGGTTTTTTCCAAATTGCTTTGCTTTGGACTTAATTTTAACAATTTTTGAAGATTTTCAATATAATTTGAAGAATTATCTTCATCAATGCAATCGTTTTTAATTAAATTTTCACCAGTTTCGGCAGTCCAAACAAATTCATCATAATAGGCTTCATTATTTTTTATATTTTCAAGTCTATTTTTAAAACGATTTAAAATAAAATCTTTATATTTAGGGCAAAGTTGAATTAGAAGTTTTGCGTTGTGAAAAATAAATTTATCAATAGTTTCTTGTCTTGTTTCCAAAGTTTCTAATGCATAACCTTTAATTCCGTCAAGATAGCCTTTCTTTTGTTTTTTTCTGTAATAAGTTTTAGTAAGTTTATAAAATTTACGAGTTTCTTTTAAAAAATATTTAATAATTTTTTTGGCTTTTCTTTGTTGTTTTTTATCATTTTTTTCAAGGAAGAAATTTTTATCAATTTCTAAATTTCTCATGTCTTCATAAAATTTTTTAATTTTTTGTTTATAGACAAAGTTTTTGAATATAGAATTATAAATATTACCAAAATTAGTGTGAGGCAAAGTGCAAGCGCAAGTTAGAATAAATGAAAATATTAATGACGGAGCAAGTCCCATGCCTGATTTGTTTAAAACAAATTCAAAGTAAAGTGCGTTTGATAGGCAGTAAATGAAATAGCCGGGTATAGCAAATCTTAATATAGACATACATTTAGTGAAAAAACCGGTCCCGTCTAAACCGCCTTCGGTTAAGTTTAATTGATATTTTCTATTTTTATAGTTTAGTTTACAAAACTTTGCATAATTTTTCATATAAAGAGTATAGTTTAAATTTTTAGGGTTGTCAATACAAAGTTTATTTTTTTTGTTTAAATTAATTATCTTTAAACTTTTAATCTTAAACTTTTAATTATTATTATTAAAATAAATATCTTTTTTAAAATGTAGAGCAAAACTATTATTTATTAACAAAAGTATAATAATTTACATAGTATAAAATAGGTGAACTCACCTAAACAGGAGATGAAAGAATATGTGTTTATTTAACAATGATTGTGGGTGTAATACTCGCATAATTCGTGTTCCAACAAGTCAAATAGGTCAAAGCATTCAAGGCCCAACTGGTCCCGTAGGGCCAATCGGGCCTCAAGGACCTACGGGTCCTACTGGGCCAACTGGTCCAACAGGTCCAACTGGGGCAACAGGACCACAAGGGATTCAAGGCGTGCAAGGCGTTCAAGGACCACAAGGCGCACAAGGTGCAACTGGTCCATCAGGGGCGTTTAACGATTATATATCTGTATATTCACAAGGTCCTCAAACTTTTTCAAACGCGACAAACCTTCCGCTTACTACAGTTATTAATTCGTCTAATGTTACGCTTGCTAACAATACTGTAACAGTGCCAACTGCTGGTTTATACCTTATAAATTATGGCATCGGTGCTTCCACTGCGGCTTCAAATGAAAAATTTAATTTAAACTTAAACAATTCAAATGTTGCAGGTTCTTCAAGGGCAATAAGTAATAGTGCTTCAAGCAACGGAACATTAATTTTAAATATTCCAGCTGGTGGAACTTTAAGGGTTACTACAACATCAGCAGCCAATGTTACTGTGGGAAGTGCAACAGAAGTTGCGGGCTATTTAACTTTAACAAGAATCGCTTAACACGAAATCTATAAAAAAGAGCAATTTTAATTGCTCTTTTTTGATTTTTATTTTTATTAATTTACTATTAAATATTTCAACTATTATAAATGTTTTAACAAAAGTTTACTTAAAATTTAATTTTTAGATGCTCTTTCTTTTGCTTTTTCAATTTGCAGATTAAACTTATCAAATTTTTCGTCAAGTTTAGATAGAACTTTATCTTTTCCCATCATGTCAATTAAAAGTTCCAAACACATTGCGGTATCAGCAAGTTCTTCAATTAAATTATCTTCAATTTCAGGTTTGTCTTTGTATTCGCCATAAAATTTTTTGCGTTTAAATTTGTTTATAGCAACAATAAGTTCGCAAGACTCTTCAATAAATTGATCGTATTGAGCCATTTCACCCCAATATTTTATTGCGTCATTATAAATTTCTTTTCTTTTTAATTCATCGTATCTCATAAAAAACTCCTAAAACTAATATATCAAAAATTTATTAATTTTGCAATTTTTATTTCTAAATATTTTATTTACATAATTTGTTGGATTTAAGAAAAAATAAAGATATGTTTGAAATTTCAAAAAGAGTGGAAAATTTAAAAAAAGAATTTAAAGATAACGACAGTTTAAAAGTTCGCAAATTTTTTGCATTTAATAAGGAATTTGCTTTAATTTTTTTGGAAAGTTTTGCTGATTTTGATGTTGTATCGAAAGATATTATAGCACCTATTGTTACGGCTAGTGAAAAAGAAATTGACATTAAACAAAACAAAAGCGTTATTTTAACAGGTGATGAAAAACAAAATTTATCAGAATTTGTAGCCTTTAAAGTTTTGTTTGCGTCTGAAATTAGCCTGTCAAAAAAACAAGAAGATTTTATAAATAAATTAACCCGTGGGGAAAAAGTCCTTTTAATTGACGGCTATCCTGACGGAATTATAATAAATGCAAAAAAGATAGAAAAACGCTCGATAATGGAACCTCCGAATAATAACATTGTAAGGGGGCCCAGGGAAGGATTTGTAGAAGATATAAATTCAAATTTAAACTTGCTTCGAAAAAGGCTTGTTACAAACGACTTAAAAATTGAAACTTTAGAAGTGGGGCGTTTTACAAAAAGTAAAGTTGTTATTTGTTATTTAACAAAAGTTGCCGACAAAAAAGTTGTAAAAAAAATTAAAAAAAGATTAAATCAAATCAATATAGATGGAATTGTTGATAGTTATTATCTTCAAGACTTTTTGGAAGAAAAACCAAATTCTATTTTTAAACAAATTGGCTGGACAGAAAAACCAGATATATTAACAGGTAAACTTTTAGAAGGTCGTGTTGGAATCCTTGTTGACGGAAGTCCAATAGCGTTAACTGTTCCATTTATTTTAATAGAAGATTTACAAAGTGCGGGAGATTATTATGAAGAAAATAATTCGGTAACTTTTGTAAGAATGCTTCGATTTTTTGGTTTGTTTATTGCTTTAACAATGCCAGGAATATATATCGCTCTTCAACTTTATCACTACAAGGCTTTGCCACTTAAATTTTTGGTGACAATAATAAATAGTTCACAAAACATTCCGATGCCACCAGCGGTTGAAGTGTTGTTTGCGTTTTTTATGTTTGAAATTTTGTATGAAGCAAGTGTCAGAACTCCAAAAAGTTTGGGAAGTTCGTTCAATATTATCGGTGCTTTAATCTTGGGAGATACGGCGGTAAAAAGTAATCTTGCAAGTGCTCCAACAATTATGATTGTGGCATTAAGTTCAATAGCAATTTATTTGATACCCGAAGCCACAAATGTAATGAGATTATTACGCTTTTTTATCACCTTAATGGCAACAATTATAGGTGTTGTAGGTCTTTGTGTTTCACTTGTTTTTATTGTTGCTTATCTTGCCGATTTTGATTCTTACGGGGCAGACTATCTTTCTCCACTTGCTCCTTATAAAGTCCCCGACTTTAAAGATAGTTTTTTTAAGGCAAACATAAAAAACTCAAAAACACGGCCAGTTTCTTTAAAACAAAAAAATTTAGTAAGGCAGGGCAAGAAAAATGACGACGAAGAATAAAAAAATATCAACAAGCCAACTTTGTCTTATTATGGTTGGAATTTTCATGGCAGTAAGACCAATTGTTGAAAACGCTTTGCAGGCAAAATTTGTTGGAAACGACTGTTTAATTACAAGTATGGTTGCGGGAATTATAAATTTATTTTTAGCGATGATTGTGTGTGTGGTTATAAACAAAAATCCTGGAAAAAGTTTTTTTGAAATAATGTCAAATTTTTTAGGGACAATCACAACAAAAATAATTATGATTATGCTTGCTTTGGTGTTTGTTTTTAAAATGCTTTTAATAGATTATCAAATGACATTTTTGCTTTATGATGCGGTTTACACTGATATTAATTGGCTTTTGTTTGCAGCACCTTTAATTATGGTTGTTTGTTTTGTTGCAATAAAAGGAATAAAGGTAATTGCAAGGTGTTATCAAATATTTCTGCCTTTTGCCCTTTTAATTTTCATTACAACACTTTTTGTTGCGGGATTAAACGCAAATTTTGAAAATGTCATGCCACTTTTTACTCATTCTCAAAGTCAGTTCTTTACAGCACTAAATTATATTTTAATTCAATCATGTGAGTATATTTTTCTGTTTACTTTTATGGAAAACATTATCTCAAAAAAAGACTATTATTTCACTAAAATATCAATTACTTTTGTTATAATCTTTATTTTAGTTGAACTATTTTATTTGCTTTTCATTGCGGTTTTAGGAAGACTTGCTCCTTTTGTTCGTGAAACTTTAATTACAATGACACAATTTAAAGATACAAGTTATGGATATTTCAAAATAGATATTTTTACAACAATTTTTTGGATACCGCTTGTTGTTTTGCAAAATGCTCTTTGCGTATATTCTGTTGCCTATTGCTTAAACAAAGCGTTTAATTTAAAAACTGAATATGGGTGCGTTTTAACAGTTGTTGTACTTTTCATAACTCATTTTATTCCCCAAATAAACAATCAAACAGTTACAACTTTCTATTACGAAAAAATAGGCATTTTCGTTTTAGCCTTTCTTCTTGTTTTGCCAATAATTCTATTGCTGGCAAGTTTCAAAAAGCCGAAAAAGGAGAAAGATAATGGAAAAAATTAAAAAATATTTAAGTTCGCATAAGTATCTAATTGTTTTATTAATATTTTTTGTTATTATGGTTCCAATAACAATTTCAATGCCTGCTCAAACCGACACAAGAGCAATAGTGACGGGCATTTCAATAGATAAAGATAATGATGATTATGTTGTTGGACTTCAATTAATTTCTCCACAAAGCAATATTAGTAATAACGAAAATTTGCAAATTGTTGAAGATACAGGCGAAAGTTTTTATGATTGTATTGCTTCTTTAAGTATAAAACTTGGGAAAATTGTTGGTTTTGAACATACAAACATAATAATTTTAGGCAATAAATTGGTTGGCGTAGATATAATGAATGTTTTAGATTATCTTTACAGAAATTATAAAATTACAATGTCAACAATTCTTGTGCAGTGTAAGGGGAATGCAAAAAAACTTTTAGAAACATCAGCCGAATTAAATAATAATTCAAGTTCAAGTTTGCAAAACAATCTTGGATATAATAATTTGATTGTCGAAACCGCAAACACAACAACTATGGGAGATTTTTTTAATGAATACTATTCCTATTCGGGTGTGTCGCTTCTTTCTGTAATTGAAACTCCAGAAGATGAAAGCGGCAACTCGGGAAGTTCTAGTGGTGACGGCGGACAAAACCAGTCTGAAAACTCTGGAAACTCACAAAGTTCTGGTGGAGGCTCTGGTGGGTCGGGGCAGTCACCAGTTGAGCCACTAATCAAAAATAATGGTGAAGGGGCGGTTTTTAAAAATGGTAAATTTGTTGAAATTATTTCAAGAGATTTAACAAAAGGTTTTACTTGGCCACAAGAGAAAACTATAAAAGGACTTGTAGAAATCGAAAATGTTAAAAACAATTATCTTTATAACGCAAAAACGATAAATGTAAAAGTTGAAGATTCTAAAACTAAAATTAAATCTGAAATAAAAAATAATGAACTTATTTTAAATGTTGATATTAAACTTTACTGTTATGTTGCGGAAATAATTGATAATGATAAAAAAACTGAAAAAATTATGCAAATAAATCAAGAATATTTAACTCCTGATTTAAAAGAAAAAATAAAAGAAAAAATATCAGAGTTGGTAACTAATAGTTTAAATTATTCAAAACAAAATAATATCGACATTTTTGGATTTTACGACAGATTTTATAGATTTAACTATAAAGATCTTAAAAAAGCTTTAACAATACTAGGGGAAGATTATCTTAACCACTGCTCGATTAAATTAAATATAGAAGTTTTCCCTTTTAAATAAAGTGGTAATTTTTTGTGAATTAACAAAATAGACTTAATCAAATAATAATTTTTAAAATGTCCAATAAAATAAGAGTCTCTGTTGGAAAAACATTATTTTATCAAAACAAAAAATTATTAAATTATATAATCTTGAAAAAAAACGATACTTTCAATTTTGTATCGTTTTTTTATTTTTAAGTATTAACAATAATTACACTTTTAAAACTTAATAAAGTGGGTTATTTATTGCTTTAATATATTGATATTGCTAATTTATACTTTGCTTAATACTTGTATTCCATGCGTTGCATTCCCACCAAAGTCGTGTGTTAAAATCAGTTTTTTCTTTAATGGCGTTTTTTATATTTTTTTCGTAATCTAAAATATTTTGCCAAGTATCGCATCTAGACCAGGCAACAGGTAGTTTTTTAACTCCTAATTCTTTATAAGCTTTATCTTGCACAATTCTATCAATAGGCAAAAAACATATTTCGAATAATTTATGGCTATGGTCAATGTGGTCGGAAGAAAAAAGATATTTAATAGACATATTTATCCATTTTTGAGCATTGCCATAAGTATATTTTGTTATATCATTTTTATAATAAGTTTTTTTTAATTCATCTGCTAAATTTTTTTCCCAGTCAATAAATTGCTGTTCGGTAATAGTTATATTGCTATAAACCTTTATAAGGGCATTCAATAAAATTGGTTCACATTCTTGTCTTGGTTTTTTTAGTTTTTCTGAACCATATTTCTCATTCTTTAATGCAGTATTTTGAACTGATGGAGCATAGCTTCGTTTAATAGCTTCTTGAATAATTTTATCAATGTTGTCAAAATCATTAATTGATAAAGAGCGTTCTTTTTTTGTTTTCCAATTATTTCTCCAAGTTTGTATTTCATTATTTGAAATCATGCTAATTCTCCTTTGTTTTTAAAATTTTGTTGTTGATTTTGACAATAACTTTCCTAGAATTTACCGCATTTTAATTTGTCAAAATTTTTCATTTTAATCAATTTAATTTTACAAAATTAAAAAAATAAAGTAAACTGATTTAAATAAAAATAATAAAAGGGAGACAATAATCTTGTTTATTGTACGGTACTATAGTTAAAAAAACAATAATGGTAAATTGTCCCCAATTGAGCAAAGGAATAAATGAAAATTTTATTGTTCTTTTACTAATGATTAAATTTAAGATAAGCAAATAATTTGTAGAAATTGAAAATATCGTTTAAGTGAAAAATGTTTTTGGAAATAATATAAGGAGAATGAATATGGAAGAACTAAATGCATTAGATATAATTTTAACTTTTTTGAAAGCGATAAAAAAGAGTAGAATAGATAGTGAACAAATAGTAAAAGGCTTTTACAATGATACAGAATTTAATATTTGTTCAGCGGGATATTTATTAAATCAAATTATTAGAGAACTCTGTGTGTCAAGCGAACATTATCTCGTGTCTAAAAAAGCAAAAGAATTATGGGATAAATTAACTTCTGATGATATTAATAAATATTTTGTTGGGAGATTTATAGTGTGCGATAGAGCGGATAATACTGAAGTTAGTTTATATAAGGGAAATTCAAAAATCTCTTATAAAAATATTAAAGTTCAAAAAAATCAAAAAATATTATACAATAGTATTTTTCATAATGAGCATATTGTTACAATAAAAGATATAATAGATGAATTGTTAAAAATAGATAATCCCACACAAGAAAGTGTATCTAGAATATTAAACAAAATTTATATTTGTAGAATGTTAAAATCCGAAAATAGCGATATTATAGTTCATAAACATAGATGTTCGCTCGACTATAAAAAAATTTTAGAGAATGAATATGCAAACACCAAAAATAAACAAAAAATTGAGATATATAAAGATAATTAAATAATTTACAAGAACATTTTAAAAAAATAGTTTGTTAATTTGGATATATTAATAAATTACTACGAAAGGGTGGGCGAATAAAAGGTAAATAGGGGTTACATAATGGAAAAACCTTGCTTGAGGCAAAGTGTTTTGTTTTAGTCTATAAAAGATAATGGATAAATTACTGAAAAGAACTCTAAATGAAAAAATACGAACTCAAAGGTAGTTTTCTCGTTCGTATTATTCACTACTGGTAGGACTGATACCAACACTTGCGTCATAAGTAGGTATAATAAAAGTTTTATATTAAACATGAAAATTTGAAATAAACATCTATTTATTTAAAATTATTAATAAAAATAAAATTTGTTATTGTAAATTTACAGGCTTATACGGTTATATGCTAATTTTTTATCTAATACAAATTGAACTCAGAAATGTCTCAACTAATCGAATAAGACTACTATATTGTGGGCAGATGAAGAATTTTTATAAAAATCCAGGATAAAAATCCTGAAGGAATTATGTTGTACTAAAAAGAAATGATATGATCAAAGAAATAGCCTTCGACCCATTCGTATTAAATTGCCACAACATTACCAAATGCCCATTAAAACGTGTGACCTTCTCTAGATAAAAAGCCCATTAGAAATAACGGGCTTTGAATATGTATGAAAGTAAAAAAATCATTTTGTTTTTTATAGCAAAATTAAAAAATATATGTTATAATTAATAAAACATAACTTAAAATTTACATAATTTAGAAATAGTCTTAATCAGTTACAGATGTTAAATGAGGAGTTGCTATGAATAATAATTTTGTTGATAATCACCTTAATAGTCATACAGAAAGATCTGCAGATGATAATAATGCTGTTGATACAATAAGGTATTTTTTAAAATCAAATGGGAAATTTAATTGTAATTTTAATGCAAATGATAAATGGCCAAATATTGACGGAAATTTTGAATTGGTTCCAAATCCTGATATAAGTAAAAAACCATTTCAAAATTTTTTTATACAAATAAAAGGAACTAATATTGTTGATGTAGATTCAGAAGGATGTTTTGATTATAGATTGCAAGATTTGGCATTTCCAGCCTATGCATTAAAAGAAGTGACTAGCGATCCATGTATTTTATTTGTTGTTATAAACACAAGGGATAAAAACAGAGAAAAGGTTTTCTGGAAATATATGTCTTATGATTTCCTTAACATGATTGATTATAGTAAAAAATCTTATCTTTTAAAATTTGAGCAAAAAGACGAAATAATTAATTCAGAAGAAGGCCTATATGATTTTGTAAAGAAACTAATTGCTATAACAGAAAGGCATTCTTTTGTGAAAAAATTAGATAACAATTCATTAGAAATTTCTGATATTAAAAAGATTATTTTAAAAAGCAATGAAGAAATAACTGATATAATTGAAGAAATAAGTTTGCTTGGCAAATCAAGAGATGCTGTATCGAGAAAACTAATAGGTAGATTAAATGATCTTTGTTCGGCAACTCTTTTATTGAATGCGGTAAATAAAGGATATTCTAATCCAACTTTAAGGTTGGCATGGGACATTTCTTTGCTTGATAAACAAACAAAATTTTTGTCAAAGTTTTTAAGAGGGATTGAATATATTGGGAAAAGAGTTCCTGATGATGGACAAAGTGAACGATTAATGCTGAAATATTATGATTATATGTGGCAAATCAGAAAATTTGTTTTTGAAAAATTTAAAATATCCATATTAGGAAATTTAGAAAATTTTCCGACAAATACAGATAAACAAGATGAAGAATACTATAACTCAATATATCAGTTAATTGATAAATTATCTAAAGAACCAGCGGGATATAATAAATCAAGATATACAATAATTAAGAAAACACCATTCTTTATTGAAAAAAATAGATATTTTGAAATTACTTTACAACTTTCAGATATGTATGCTTCTAAATTTAACAGAATAACAGTGTATACAAAAGAAGATATAATTTCGCCTTATTCAATACAAATAGCCTATAATGAGGCTCCTGTTAAAATATTAGATGAGTCATCTTATATTAAAATTATTAGTTCTTGGAGGGTCTCTATTGATCCTGCTTTATTAAATAAAATAGCGTCAATAGTTGGTCTTGAAACTAAACTTTCTACAAATTATGGTGAGTATTCATCATTAATGGATTTTTTAACAACTACAGAAATGGATTTTTTAGATATAATGGATTTAAAAAAGATAATTTTGATATTGTTTTAAATAGAATATATGAAACGAAAAATACAAACTATTATAGACCTGTTTTACAACGATTGAGAGAATATTATAATTTAAATAGTTCATCCTTTGGTAAAAACACAATGAGATATGTGTTAGGATCGTTAAAAGAAAAAACAATATATGATATTACCGAAGGAGCGGAAGAAAATCCATTAAAAAACTGTGCTGCGAAAATTTCAAAATCAACATTTTCATTTGAGAAAAATCCAATTCTGTATAATTTGCCAAATTCTAAAAGTAGTGATTCAAAAATATTCAGTTCAGTTTTTAGGGCTGTTGGATTAAACAAGTATAACAAAATGCTGCCATTTGTAATTTTGAAAGATCGATCAGAAAGTACTGGAGAAATTTATATTGATAAATATATCTTGGGTGAAGACAGTGATAGTTTGATTAATGAGTACAATAAAGCTTTAAATAATTATGATATACAATCAAATAAAGCAATAAGGGACCAAGAAAATCTAGTATATATTGAGTCTTATGAAAAAGATACTATAGATATATTAAGAACTTTAATAACTTATACTGATACAGGAATCGCTGGACAACAACAATTAAATAACAAGTTTATAAAAGATTATAATCTTGAAGGAAATTGTGATTTAATGAAAGTCGCTGCTATAAAAAATATTTTTACTAATTCAAGATTATTGTTGATATATGGTGCAGCAGGCACAGGTAAAACTATGTTAATTGATTATATTTCAACACTTATGGATGGAAGAAATAAACTCTTCATGGCAAAAACACATACAGCTAAGCAAAACTTAGAATCAAGAATTAAAAACCCAGGAGCAAATAGCAAATTTATTGGAATTGATCAGTTTAAGAAATCAAAAGATAAAACAGTTTATGATGTTGTGTTCATTGATGAATGTAGCACTATTGATAATAGAACTATGAAAACAGTTTTATCTAAAATATCAAAAGAATCTTTAATTGTTCTTGCGGGAGATATTTTTCAAATTGAATCTATAGAATTTGGAAATTGGTTCTATTATGCAAAAGATATACTAAGACATGATTCAATGGTTGAACTTGATAGCACATGGAGAACAAAAGATAAAGAATTAATAAAACTTTGGGATGAGGTAAGATATAAAAAAGATTGTGTAACCGAAGTCTTAGCTATGGATGGCCCTTTTTCTGAAAATATAACAAAAAATATACTAAAAGAGAATAATGACGATACAATAGTTTTATGTTTAAACTATGATGGAAGATTTGGATTGAATAATATAAATAGTTATTTTCAAGATGCTAATAAAAATAGCGATTATTATAAGTGGCATGAGTGGAAATATAAAATTGGAGATAGAATATTATTTAATGAATCTAAAAGATTTCCTTGTTTATATAACAATTTAAAAGGGAAAATTATTGATATAGAAAAGGAAGAGGATAAAATAATATTTTCCATTGAAGTAGAAAGAAATTTGACGTATTTTGATGTTAAAAATCTTGATTTTATATCAGTAGAGTATTTGGATGAAACAACTTTAGTAAAATTCGCGGTTTACGAAAATAATGGTGGCAGTACGGAAGAAGAAAGAGATTTGTCAAAGCAAAGATCTATTGTTCCGTTTCAAATTGCATATGCTGTTTCTATACACAAATCACAAGGTTTAGAATATGATAATGTAAAGATAGTTATTCCTAGTAATGGTGCTAGTCAAATAACACATGGAATTTTTTATACTGCGATTACAAGAGCAAGACAGAATCTAAAAATATATTGGAGCAGCGAAACAATGAAAGAAGTGATATCTAATATTTTGACGGAAGAAAGTTCAAATAAGAGTTTAGATATAATAAAAAAGAAATTATAAAATTATTTAGAAAGTAAAAAATTAATAAGAAACCTAATAATTTTGTCAACTTCGATAGAGCGGAGTTGACCTTTTTTATGTCTAAATAAAGAATTTTTTTTATTTGGCTTTTGATAAAATTTATTATATGGACTATAATTTCTTCACGATTCATTTTTAATGTTTGTAATTTTGAGATATTTATAAAATGTTGATTTATTCATATTTAATTTTTGTAAAGCATCAGAAAGAGAAATAGTTTTATTCATAAAGAGCATTATAATGTTATCAAAATTTTTTGGTAAAATATATTTTGGCCTACCTAAGTGTTTGCCTTTTTCTTTTGCTATTCTTATCCCTTCAGCTTGACGTCTTTTTATGTTTTCTCTTTCGTTTTCAGCAACAAAAGAGAGTATTTGCAAGACTATATCACTTATAAATTTGCCAACTAAGTTTTTACCTTCGGTTCGAGTGTCAAGTAATGGCATATCCAAGACTTGAATATCAACATTTATGTCGTTAACAAGCGTTCGCCATTCATCAATAATCATATCATAATTTCTGCCGAGTCTATCAATGCTTTTGATTATCAGCAAATCACCAGACCTAAGTTTTTTCTTCAATTTTTGATACTCGTCTCTTTCAAAATCTTTACCACTCTGTTTATCAATAAATATTGTTTTATCATTCAGTCCCTGTGCATACATTTCCACAAGTTGTCTATCTATATTCTGTTCTTTTGTGCTAACACGCACATAGCCATATTTCATATAATCACCTCTAAAGAATTATACCAAATAAAAAAGATTCCCACTTAAAAAAGCGAGAGCCTTTTCTGTCCAAAAAGGTGTACCTTTATATATTTTATATATTACTATAAAAATTCGTTTTAATCAACTAAAAGGGTTATTTGTTTGCTTAAAATTTTAAATTTTTCAACCCAAATCTTATTTTTTTTAATAAAAAAGGTATTTTGACTTCTGTTTTTTTAAATGCGACAAAATTCTTTAAAGGTACACCTTTTTAGACAAAAATTTATAAACATTTTTACTATTATACAATACGAATATAATCATTTTTAAAGAGATGAATAGTTTTGATTTATTAAAGATGTTAATAATTTTGCTTTCATATAAAGGCGACTTGAAATTTTTAGGGGGAAATTATGGATAAATTACAAATGCAAAGTAAAAATATAGTAGATGAAAACATTGAATTCATTGCAAAAAGGTTTCCAAATTGTGTAACAGAAGCACTCGATGATGAAGGAAGATTAACGAAATTAGTAGACTTTGATATGCTAAAACAAGAGTTGAGTCATGTTGTCATTGATGGAGAGAAAGAAAGATACACAATGACTTGGCCTGATAAAAAGCAAGCCATACTTACAGCAAACGCACCTATTGCCAAGACACTTCGCCCGTGCAGAGAGGAAAGTGTAGATTTTGATCATACACAAAACCTTTATATTGAGGGAGACAATCTAGATGTTCTTAAACTTTTAAGGGAAACCTATCTTGGAAAAATTAAAATGATATACATAGATCCACCTTATAACACGGGTAATGATTTTGTGTACAACGATGATTTTGCTGTGGATACCGATGAGTATTTAGAAAGAAGTAATCAGGTTGATGACCAAGGGAATCGTATGGTGACCAATAACGATAGTAATGGCAGATTTCATACAGATTGGCTTAATATGATTTATCCAAGATTAAAAATAGCAAAAGATTTACTTTCAGGAGAAGGAGTTATTTTAATATCTATTGATGATAACGAATATGCAAATTTAAAGAAAGTTTGTGATGAGATTTTTGGTGTAAACTGCTTTTGTGGAACTTTAATACAAAATAAAGGTAATGCACAAAACGATGCACACAATATGCAAAAAAATCATGAATATATACTTTGCTATTTTAAAAATGTAAATAGTAGTTTGGAAAACATCTTATCATTTAAAGAAATCGTTGAAAAAGAAGTTTTTGAAGATGAAAAAGGATTTTTCTATAAAGGATCAGGTCTTGTTACTGGTGGAGAGGGAGGCACTTTAAATAGGCGACCAAATTTAGGACATTCCATTTACTATAATGAATTAACAAATGACATAATAGCTGTTCAAGATTATGATGTTGTAAAAGCAAAGACATCAAATAATGAAAGTGAGATTTACAATACTGACACATATTTAGTCAATAAAGGCTATGCTGTAATCAGACCCCCAAAGAAGGGGACGAAGTTAGGTGTTTGGACTTGGAGTTTGGATAAAGTAAATGCAGAAAAAAATGATTTACTAATTTCTAAGACCAAAGATGGTTATTCAATCTATAAAAAAGTTTACACTAACGAAAAAGTCTATTCTAAAAATGGTAAAAATTTTGTATTGATTAAGAAAGATATGCCAACAAGGAGTGTTCTTGATTTTTCAACAGCAAAAGGTTCAGCTATTGTAAATAACTTATTAGGGATGAAAGTCTTTGATAATCCAAAAAATATAGACTTAATGATATATTTGATAAGCCTAATTAATACTAAAGAAATGACCGTCCTTGATTTCTTTAGTGGCTCAGCAACTACTGCACATGCAGTAATGGAACAAAATTCAATTGATGGTGGAACTCGTAATTTTATTATGATTCAACTTCCTGAAATTTGTAATGATGTTAATAAACAGCAAGGGTTTAAAACTATTTGTGATATTGGCAAAGCGAGAATTAAAAAAGCAGGGGAAAGAATAAAGTCGGAAAATCCAAATTGCTTAATTGACATTGGTTTCAGATGCTTAAAATTAGACAGTAGTTGTATGAAAGATATTTACTATTCACCAAATAAAACAACACAAGATTTGCTTACTCAATTTGAAGATAACATCAAAGAAGATAGAACTCCAGAAGATTTGCTATTCCAAGTAATGCTTGATATGGGTGTAATGCTTTCTAGCGAAATAAAAACCTTAGAAATCAATGGCAAAAAAGTATTCAATGTAAACGATGACAACCTAGTTTGTTGTTTTGATAAAGACCTTAATGATGATGTTGTTACAGCAATTGCAAAAATGCAACCATTGTATGCAGTATTTAGAGATGCAAGTATGTCAACTGACAGTGTAGCAGTAAACTTTGACCAAATATTTGAGACTTATTCACCAACTACTACAAGGGAAATAATTTAATGGAAAAAAATCCTCTTATTGTTTTACAAACATTTGCGTTGAGTAGTATAAATTTTGCTTATTATGAATTAAAGAAAAATCCACCATTAAAATTAGTGCTGGATTCTGTTGGCAATACTGATGAAGAAAAATTCATTAACTATGTTTCAAGTTTAACAAGTATAGAATTAAATAATTTTAAAAAAGATATGTCCATTTATTTAAAAAATGAAACAACAACACAAAGCAGAATGATGTTAATAACAAATTATTTGTATGCTTTATTAGTAAAAAGCAAAAACAATAAAATATCTATTCATAATAATTTTGAAAGTAGAAAAGAAGAAATTGAAAAATTTTTAGAAGAAAATAAAGAAACAATAGACAAGTTAAAAACTATTAGAGATAAAGTTTATTCACATATTGATTTGGATTGGTTGGATTATGTCAAAAATATTTCATTTGAAGAAATTGAAACTTGTATTAACTTTTTAAACTCCATAATTGAATATGATTTTGAAAGAATACTATCATCGAATAACTAAGGAGTGAGCATAAATGATAGATGATTCTTATACTGCTATAATAGCAGACCAATTGCTTGAAGATGCTGAAAACAAAGCCAGAATTGATGCTTTGGAACAAGAAAGTGCACAATTATAACAGAAAATAAATAAATTGGAAGGTAGACCAAACCCTCAAAGGAAATTAAAGAAAAAGAACACCTAGTTCAAGAGCAAAAACTAGTTGGTGGATATACATAATTTTAGTGGGATTATTCCGTTACTAGTATCAATTGGACTACTTATTTATGTTTTAACAAAATATTAAAGGAAGAAAACTTATGAAATTTAAATTCAAGACACAGCCATATCAACAGGAAGCTGTAAGTAATATCAGCAAGGTATTCAAAGGACAGCCAAAGTTGGATATGGTTAGATACACAAGAGACTTAGGTATTAAGAAAAAGACTGATGAGTTAAAGCAGGCTTCACTTTTTGACGCCTTTGAAGAAAATGATGATGGTTTTGAAAATGCTAAAATTTTGCTTGATGAAACTGACATTTTGCAAAACATAAAACATATTCAACAAGACTGCAACTACAAAGAGTCAGAAGAGTTAGTTAAAGGTCTTGGCAAGTGTTCACTTGATATTGAAATGGAAACAGGAACAGGTAAAACCTATGTGTATATCAACACCATTTTTGAACTCAATGAAAGATATGGTTGGAGTAAATTCATAGTTGTAGTTCCCAGCATTGCTATTCGTGAAGGTGTTAAAAAGTCATTCCAGATGATGGAAGATCACTTTATGGATCGTTATCATAAAAAGGCAAGATACTTTGTTTACAACAGCAAAAGGCTTAGCGAATTAGATAGTTTTGCTTCATGTAGTGATATAAATGTAATGATCATTAACATGCAAGCGTTCAACGCTCGTGGTGCTGATGCCAGAAGAATTGATATGGTACTTGATGAATTCCAATCAAGAAAACCAATTGATGTTGTAGCAAAAACAAGACCAATCCTAATCCTAGATGAACCACAAAAGATGGGCGATGAAAAGAGTGCAACACAACTTTCACTTCGCAAATTTAATCCGTTGTTCTGTATGAACTTCTCAGCAACACACAAAAAGCAACACAATCTTGTATATTGCTTGGATGCAGTGGATGCATACAACAAATGCTTGGTTAAAAAGATTCAAGTTAAAGGCTTTGAAATAAAGAATTTGCGTGGAATAGATAAATACCTATATTTGCAAGACATCGTGCTTTCACCAAACAAACCACCAATGTGTAAGTTAGAGTTTGAAATCAATTACAATAAGTCAATAAACAGGGAAACCCGTATCTTAGGCAAAGGCGATAATTTGTACCATAAGTCTAACCAAATGGAACAATACAAGAACGATTACATAATTTCTGACATCAATCCATTCAACAACACAATCACTTTCCTTAATGGACAAGTTTTGCATATTGGAGAAGTGCTAGGAGATGTATCAGATAAAGACCTTAGAAGA
>DLSG01000105.1 GCA_002501285.1 Christensenella sp. UBA7868
TAAGGTGAAAAGCAAGGAATTGCTTACCATTTAGATTCATATATAAAGAACCTAGGATTTCCCCTAGGTTCTTTTTATTTGCTTACTTATTTTTAAATTTTTCTTTAATTTGCAAAATTTTTTATTGTTTTTGCAAATTAAATTTATTTTTCTGTAATTCAACCTGTAATTTCGTTATTATTTCGTTATTATATTGAATTTGTGTCGGCGATAGATTTTTTAATATATAGGCAAAACAACTTTGCATTGATGATATATTATATATTACTAAATTAATGATGCTACAAGACACTGTGTGAAAAATATTTGTTTTTAGAAAAAGATTGTGTTATAATTAAAGTATGGAAAAAGAAGAAATTTTGTACGAAAATTATAAAGAATTTAAAGAAAATTTGTTAGATTTGAAAAGAAACTTGGTGTTTGTAGATGATATTTACACTCAAAAACTTGAAGAAATTGAAGAAAAACTTGGTGAAAAAGTTTTTGACTTGGAAAGTAGTAAATATTATCAATCATTTAAAGGTGAAATAGACGAACTTCAAAATAAAATCTCGAAAGCCTTAACAGATTTTAATTTTAACGCAAGTTTTGATGTTTATAAAACTTTTCAGAATGTGTTTGAAACGGTGGAAAGTGATTTGTCGTTAATAAACGCTTATCCTCTTAAACAAAGTTTTGTAAAAAATGTTGTAAATGATGTGTTTTTATTTAATTTATCAAGTTTAAAAACAGCAAAAGAACAAATTAAGGTCGTTTTTGATAATATTGATAAATTAATGGAAAAAACCAAAAATTTGATTAAAAAGCAATAAAAGAAATATGCTAAATTTACTTGACAAAATCGGGCAAAATTTGGCATAGTTTTTTATAGGTACTAATTCTTTTACGGGCGGTTTATAAAAACTGTTTAGAAATAAAAAATTTACATTATAATTATAAATATAATTATGTAATGCAAATTTTAATAAATATCAGTGCTTTTTAAAGAAAAATAAAGTGATGTTTTCTAATTAGGCTGATATAATAAGTAAATTAATAAGAAAAATTAAAGGTATAAAATGGAAAAAAGAAAGGATTTATCAAAGCGTAAAAAGATGTTAATAGGTTTGATGATTGCGTTTGTTGTTTTAATAAGCGTAAGTTTTACCTTTGCTTGGTTTACAGATAGAAAACAACTAGAATCAAGTTTGCGTTTTGGAAAAATTGCACTTGATGTTACGGGAAGTAGTATTCAAGAAGAAAATTTAGTTTTTAATGTTGATAGAAAAGTTATTGCTTATCAAACTGGTGGAAAAATTATGCCAGGCGATACAATTTCTATTGATATGAATGTAGGACTTAAAGAAACAAGTCAAGACGCATATTATATAGTAAAATTAACTGACGATTTGGGGATTTTTGAAAATGCAATATATTTTGCTGATGGCACAAAAGATAGCAGTGGAAATATTATAGTTTATCAAACTAACGGAACAAAATCTTGGGTTCAAGGAGATACAAGTAATGTTGTTAGCAAAAAAGTTGGTAAAATTTCAAACTCCGAGCGTCACCCAATAAGTTTAAAAGCGGTAATTTCTGGTGAAAAAACTGGAAATGATATGAAAAACGCAGAAACAAAAATAAAATGTGATGTTTATGCTATTCAACAAAGAAATTTAACAGAAGCACAAGCGGCTATTGAATTATTACAACATCTTCCTACAGGTTATATGAAAGTTGGAACTATTTCAGCAAAAAACGATAGCGCAAGCGGATTTAATAATGGGTTTGATACTGGTATTTCTTGGAGCGAAGTTGACAAAATTGATGTATCAATGCAGTTGAAATCAGGTTCCGCATCAAAACCAATTTTCTTTTCAAGTTTGAATGGTTCTACAATATCTGCTCCTTATGTTTGCACAGATGATTCTTCGGGTATAACTTTTAACACTATCACAGGCACGGCTAGCCCAAGTTATAAAAAAAGTGAACTTACAGAAAAGGGAATAAAAGATATAACGCTTACAATTAACTCTAATTCAAACACTAACAAAATTTATTTCGGTTCTTGGAGTGATAGTATTTGGAGTGTTGGTTGGGATCTTTCTAAACTTATAATTTACGGGAAATCTGGTGAAATTTTAAAAAGTTTTGTGCCTGCTGTGAGGGCGATAGACGGAGCAGTTGGTGTTTTTGAAGCAATAAGTGGAACATTTGTTAAAGATTTCAATACAAATTCAAGTTTTACGGCGGGCGAATTTGAACTTTCAGGTGATTATACAAAAGTTGATTATATTCAAAGCACTGCTGGCCAGTGGATTGACACTGGGGTAAAATCTTCTCCTAGTTTAGGAATGGAGATGGATGTGGAACTTTTATATCCAAGTTCAGACCAAAAGTTCTTTGGAAGTTATGATAATGGAATCTTCCTTGGCGCTCTTGGCGGAAAATGGCGTTATGGTCAAAGTTGTACTTACAACGATGTGACTATAAATTCTAAAACGAAAGTAACACTTAAAAATGGTGTATGGAAATTTAATGACGTGACAGGAACTACAATTCAACCAAGTGCAACAAACACAAACACTATTCCAGTTTTTGCGGTTAAATATAGGGGAAATGCTATTTCTGATTATGCAAACATTAAACTTTACGGACTTGTTATGTATGACGGAAATAAAGTTATAAGAAATTTTGTTCCTTGTGTAAACTCTAAAACAAATCAAGCAGGGTTGTTTGATTTGGCAAACAAAAAATTCTATACAAATCAAAAAGACGGTGACGACTTTACGGTTAGTGGAAGTGAAATTCCTCAAAATTATAAACAAGTAGATTATATTGAGAGTTCGGGGGTTCAATCTATTGACACTGGCGTTGCAATATCAACAAGTGTAACAGATTTTGATATGAGTATGCAAGTTTTGTGGACTAACAACACAAAACGCCAACTTATGGGGTTTAGTGGTACTAGTGGTGGTTATTTCGGTATTAACTGCGATTTTTATGAACAAAGTGCTGATAAGAAATCGGCTGTCCCAACAAATATGTCTTATTATGCAAATGTGGTTTATAGCCGAAAAGCAAAGGATACTTGTCGGGTAGATGGCTCTCTTGTAATGGAGAGACCGGGTCATGACTCTTATAGTGGTAATTTAAGGCTATTTAGTTTAAATAAAGATTATACGTGTTACATGAGATTAAAATCTTGTCAAATTAAAGTGGCAGGCAGTTTGGTGAGAGATTTTATTCCTGTTGTAAATACTTTAAATAACAATAAGCCAGGACTTTACGACAAAGTGAACAAAAAATTTTATGTTAATGAAATGTCAGGTGCTGATTTTACAACAGACTTAATTCCTTCAAATTATTCAACCGCAAGTTATATAGAATCTACTGGCGCTCAAATATTAGAAACTGGTTACACTCCAAATTCTAGCACGAGAGTTGAAGCCGATGTTAGTTTTAATGATGTTAGCATTACTAATGCAATTTTTTGCAGTAGAGATGATTATGATACAAATTCATTTACAATGTTTTTGTATTCTGGGTCGTTTAGAGCAGATTATGGAAACAAACAAATTTTAACAACTGGATTAAAACCTGCAATTAACACAAGGTATAAGATTTCGTTTTCTGCAAAAAATGTTTCTATAAATGGTCAAATTTTTAATATAAACGGTGAAAAGCTTACTGTGGGTGGAAGTCCAATGAAATTGTTTGCTAGTCATGGAACTTATAGTTCTAGCAGTGGATATGGAAATTTAGACAACTATGCAAAAATGAAACTCTTTTCTTTCAAAATTTATGAAGGCGAAACACTTATGAGAGATTTTGTTCCAGTGTATGACACAACAAACAAAAAAGCAGGTCTTTGGGACACTGTTACTAAAAAGTTTTATACAACAACAACTTCAACGGCGTTTAACTACGCTTAAAAAGAAGGTTTATAAAATGAATATAAAAAAAGATGTTAAAAATTTAACGTCTTTTTTAATTAAAATTTAGAAATTTTTTAAATTTTTTAGTAGTAGTAGTAGTATTTAATTTTAACTGACAATTAAGAGTTATTAATAAGAATTTAAGATTATTAAAAAATAATATTTTATTTTCCAAAGAATTTTAATTTAGCAATAAAAAAGAAACATCGTAAATTTTTATGTTTCTTTTTTTAATTGAAAATAAATCTAGTTTAGTTTAGTTTAGTTTAGTTTAGTTTAGTTTAGTTAAAAACTATTTATTCTATATTTTTTATTCTTTAACTTCGCTATTAGGAATTAAATTTTCATTTTCGCTTTCAAGTTTTTTTGTTGCATCATTTTCATTTTGTTTTTTAAGTTCTTTCAAAATATCTGTAAGTAGTTCGTCTGTTGTAGGTTTTGGTGGTTCAACTGGTTTTGGTGGTTGATTTTCTTCTGCTTTTTGTTCGTCAACTTTTTTAATTTCTTCTTCTGTTAAACCTTGTTTTTTAAGTTTTTTAATTTCACGTTTACTTAATGCAATAAATTTTTGATTCATATCTTTTGTAAATTTAGAAGCCGCATTGAATGCTTTTAAAATTAAAAATAAAATGAATGCAATGATAAAGAAATTTAAAATTGCAGTTATGAAAGCACCCCAATCAATATAAATACTTTTTGTAAGGTCAATCACTGAATTTCCGTCAGCATCAATGGTGTAAACTCTTTTTAAAAATGTGTAAGCACTTTCAAGCCCATTTGTTCCGCCAAGTGACAAAAGCCAGTTTATGCAAGGCATAATAATTTTGTTTGTTAATGCGGTGACAATTGCTGTAAACGCACTTGCAACAATAACACCGATTGCCATATCTACAACATTCCCGCGGGAAATAAATTTTTTAAATTCTTCAAAAAACGCTTTAATTTTTTTCATATTTACATTATATAGCCGCTTTAATTTTTTGTCAAACACTTTTTTAAATTAAAAACTGAGAAGTTTGACTAATTTAATCATTTTAAAAATTTGTTTTGCTAATTAGGACTATTTATATAGTTATATATAAATATATAAAATTCCGCAAGGCACGAGCAAAAGAAACAAGGATAAACTNNTAAAATTTTGCAATATTCTTTAAAATAATTGTAAACCTAAATATAGGAGTTTTTTGCAATGAAAAAATTAAAAACTTTTGTTTTCATAATGGTATGTTTGTTGTCAAGCACATTTTTGTTTGCCTGCAATGAACCTATTAAAGTAGAATCAATCAGTTTAAGCGAAACCGAAATTGTTTTACGCCCTGGCGAAAGCAAAGATGTTTTTGTGACCGTTAAACCTGATAACGCTACAAATAAAAATTTTGAATATGTTTTAACAGATGATAGTTTTATTACTTTTACTGTAAATGAAACTGATAAAACAAAAGCAACTATTACTGCAAAAACAGATTTAACTGGTACATTTACTGCATTTTTACAAGCGGTAAGTGAAGACGGAAATTTAAGAAGCGAACCTTGTTTGATAACGGTTTACACCGACAAAACAAAATTGTTTGCTCCGCAAAATTTAAGATACGAACACGACAGTCAATTGATTTGTTGGGATAAAATAGATTCTGCAAGTGGATATTCTCTTAAAGTTTCAATAGAAGGGCAAGAAGATGAAGATGTATTTTGCAGTGCAAATTTCTATAAAATAGATGAATATTATAATAAAAAAATCTCTGTAAAAGTAAAAAGCGTTGGCGATAATGTTTTATATTTAGATAGTGATTATAGTGATAACACTTTTACATTCATGCAACTTGAAGAACCTAAAAATTTAACAAATGTTAAAAACAAAATTAAATTTGATAAGGTTGAAAACGCAGAAAGATATGAAATTTATGTTTATGAAGGAAGTTTAAAGGATACCCCTGATTATACTTACAGTGTAAACGATTCTGATTTTAATGAAAATGAAGGTTATGAACTTTACATATTAAACAATCCAGGTAAAAAGTATTTTGTAAAAGTAAAAGCGTTTGCCGCTGTTTCAAGTGAAGTTGTTTGTTACGAATCTAAATGTGTAAATTATATTGAAGTTAACAAAATTGCAACACCTCTTGTTAATAATTCAAATTTAAAATTCACATATTCAACAAACACAATTTCTTGGACAAGTAATCCTAATGCAAGCGGATATAAATTAAATAGATATAAAAATGGGGTTCTTGATAAGGAATACACTTTCACTGGTGAAACCGCAAACACAAATATGCTTATTATAGATACATCTAGCGACAAACTTTTAAGCGGAAAATATGAATATAAACTTATCGTTTTAGGAAATGGCGTAAACTATCTTGATAGTGAAGAAAGTGAAGGGCTAGCAATTGAAAAATTATCAAGCCCAGTTATGCAAATTTCTGGCGGAGAAATTGTTTGGAATGAAATTGAAAATATAAGCGGTTATACTTTTGAAATTGTTGGAAGAAAAACTGAAAACTTAACAAAAAATCAAACAAATTATTCACTAGCCAACAAGTTTAACGAAACTTTTGCTGCTGGAACTTATAGATTTAGAATTAAGAGCCTAGGAAATGGAACAAACACTATTTCAAGTGAATTTAGTGAAATTTGTAGTTTTGACAAATTAACAAACCCTGAAATGCCAACACTTGTTGATAATAAATATGTTGTAATTAATGTTTTAGATGTTGTAACAAGCGTAAAAGTTTCTATTACACATCTAACAAATTCGGGAAGTGTAGATTTTGTTGAAGAAAAGGTTTTAAGCAATTTTGATTTGTCCTCATCAAAAACTGCAAGATTTGATTTGCAAGACGGATTATATAATGAGAATTTATATCCAGAAGGAAATTATAAAATCAGCGTAAAAGCGTTTGGAAATGGCTTTATTTCAAGCGAATTTAGTGACACACTTGAAGTTTATAAACTTTCAAGCAAAACAACCTTAAAAGTTGAAAATGGCGAACTTTCATATTCAAAACCTGAAAATTGCAATAAGGTTGAAGTTCTTTTAAATGGCGTTAAAGTTTACAGCGAAAATCCAGAAGATTTTGACATTAACACAATTAATGGCTTTGAAGCGGGCAGAGAATATTATATTGAATTAAGATATTATCCACAAGCCAACACAAATTTTGTTATAAGTAACAAAACTGAAAAAACAATGTTTGAAAAAATTTATTCTCAAATAAATAAATTATCAATTGAAAATGGCGAGATAGTGGCTTCGGCATCAATTACTGGAACAGCAGTTTTTGAAGTTAGGGTTAATGGAAGTGACGAGTTTAAAGAATATTACACAATTAGCGATATAAAACTTGAAGAAAATAATATTTATAAAATTAGAATGTATTTTAAAGGTGGAGATTATTATCTAAACAGTGATTACTCTAATGAAGTTGAAGCAAAAATTGCCATTGGAATTTCAGATTTAGATATAAATAATGGTAAAATTTCATTTACATCTAATAATGCTACAAATTATAAAGCAATTGTAAAGAGTGCGGGACAAGAAAAAATTGTTCAAAATATTGGAGTATTAGCAAGTTATAACGAGGACGGACAAAAAATTAGTTTTGACCTTAAAGATTTAATTTCAAGTATTATTCCGTTAGAATATAATTCTCTTGGTGAAAATTTGGTTTTAACAATTGAAGCCGAAGGAAGCAAAACTGATAATGAACTTGACAGACAAAAATTTGCTGGTTTAAGTAATGTTTCAAATAATGCATATATAAATTATAGATTAGTATCAGAAATTCTAAATTTAAGTTTATCGCAAGATACATTCAGTTTTAACACTTGTGGTGCTGAAAACTATTACGCAATTTTGCAAGAAGGCGTAAATGATTCTATAAATGTAAATCTAAAAAATTTAGGAAGTTTTGTAAATAATAACAATGTTGACGGAATTGCTACTTTCTCGATGACTGAAATTATTAAAAATGCTTATGCCGAAACTTACGGAACATTATCCGACATAATTAAAATTTACGTAAATTGTGGCGGTCTTGTAAATCCATTTAAAATTTCAAATGATGTTGTTTTATTTAACAAAGTTGATGCGTCAAACGACATTTATATTAATCTTTTAAATAGTCCTACAAATCTGAATGCAAGCAAATTATTTGATTTGACAACAGATAGTTCTATGATTGACGATGATAATATTGGATTAAATAGGTTGTATTTTGATTGTAACGAAAATGCAAAAATGTTCGAGTTTAATTATACAAACTCAGCAAACGAAACAAAAACTAAAATTTTAACAACAGGAAATTACCTTTCTGTTTATAAAACAAAAGATAATGTAATAACTTATGTGATTAATACAAACTTTTTAGAAGCAGATACTTATTCGTTTACAATAAAAGCGATGAGCAATGTTAAAGGAAGTTTTAATCAAAGTTTAAATGCTTATGTTTATGATTATGATAGTTTTGACTATGCAAATCTTACAGATATTACAAAACTTAACACCCCAGAAGAGATTACTTGCACAGACGGGAAAATAACAATTGTTGATAATTCTCCAAATCTTGATAATTGTATTTATATTTTATCTGTTAATGATAAGTATATTTACGATGATGTTTTAGATGCAGGACAAGATTTAAACGATTTGTTGGATATGATTTCTTCTGGCGAAACCGACCAAATTGTAAAAGCGGTTAAATTAATTAATAATTTTAAAACAAAAGAGAGAATTTTGCCAGCTTCTTGTTGCGGAACAATGGAAATTTCTTGCTTAAAAATTGCAATACCTTCTCTTCCAGAAAATGCACTAGGGTTATTACTTAACCTAGAAAAAATCAAAAAAGGCGGAGCCGCAATTCAAGCGGATAAACCTAAAGAAATAACAGTAACAAGACTTGAAACTCCAAAACCTGTTTTGAAAAATGGAATCATCGAGTGGAATGCTATTGAAAATGCAGAAAGTTATTTCATTTATCAAACAAAAGAAGAAGACGGAAAAGTTGTTATTGATTATGATAAATTGATTTCTAAAATTGATGCTGGAAATTCGCTTAAATATAATTTATACGAACATTTTTCTGGGTTGGCTGGAACTTATTCGGTAGCAATGCTTGCAGCAACAACTCAAAATAATTATCTTTCAAGTTCAAAATCTGCTGATTGCAAATTTGAAATTTTACAAATACCAAATTTATATATAGAAAATGGTAAGATTAACTGGAATCTAGTTATGAATGCGTCTGGTTATAGACTTGATGTTTATAAAGATGGAAGTTTGTTTGATACTTTATATCTAAACAAAGACGATATCAGTTATGATGCGCAAAAATCTTCTAAAAACAATTTGCTTGAAAGCGGAGAATATGAATTTAGAATTACTGCTCTTGGTGAAATTGAAAGAAATAGCCTTGGTAATATTATTGATGAAACTAATGTTATTAAAAGTTTAACTTCGGCTGAAAATGCTTGTAAAGCATTTAAACTCCAAACTCCACAAGCGGTGAGAGTTGAAGATGGACTTGTGGCTTTAAGTTCGGTAAACGAAAATACAGGTGTTGAATATTACAGTCTATTTATTAATGGAAAAGAAGTTAAGGTTGATAGAAATCAATTAAAATTCGAATTAAATGCTCAATATAAAGCAGGTATATATGAATTTTATTATCGTGCTATTGGTGGAAGCACTTGCTTAACAAGTAATTATTCCGACAGGTTTAGTGCTAAAAAACTTGACGAAACAAGTAAAATTAAAATTTTGGACGGAGAACTTGTTTGGGAAGAAGTTGAAAGTGCAAACTACGATAATGGAAACAGTACAGTAAAATATAGTTTTACAGTAAACACAGAAAGTCAAGTTTATAAAGATATTACTACTGAAACATTATTTGAAATTAGTAAACAAGATTTAGTGCCTTATGGTATTTATTCATTTACTGTTAAAGCACTTGGTGATAACAGTTATTATCTAAATGGAAACACAAAAGTTTTACAAAAAGTTGTAAAACTAGGAGATGTTAAAAATATTCGTATTGAAAACGGTGTTTTAACTTGGACAGATCCAAAACCTAGCGATTTTGTTGGGCTTCCTGCAAATGCAAAAGCAAGTCCGAACGGATATAAATTAATAATTGAAAAAGGCTATGACTCTTATGAGTATAATCTTGAAGACGGCGTTGAAAACTTTGTTTTAGATGCAAGTTTTGAAGATGGAACATATAGTATTTCAATTCAAAATCTAGGTGACAGAACTGATAGTGATGAATATTTGTATGCAAATAGTAAAATTCAAAATAAAGTAATTTACAAATTGTTGCCATTAACAAATCTTAATATTTCTGACGGTATAAACTTAAAATGGGACAATGCTAATACAAGACTTGTTCAAGAATTTTATGTTTATATTTCGCTTGCTGGAGAACAAGGCGTAACAAATTATGAAGGCGTTTTGGAAAGCAAAAATTCACAAATTAAATTTGAAAATATTTGTTACTATATTAATAGTGACAATGAAAGAATTTTAATTCTATCTACTGATAAAAATATTATTACAAGTGAAGACGGAACGCAAAGATACAACTCTTACAAAGTTTATAAATTTGACGGCGAAGGAACTTATACGGTATCTATTAAAGCATATGGAAACACAAGATATATTAACTCTGAAATAAGTAATACAATTTCAATTGTTAGACCAAAAGAAGTTCAAAACTTGCTTGTTCAAAACGGAAAAGTTTCATGGGCTGGTTCTGTTGGCGCAAATGGCTATATTTTAACTCTTACTAGATATACTATAAATGAAAGCGGTGAAAAAGTTATTGACACTGAATATAATAAAAATTACTCGCTTGTTTATGTAAACAAAACTTACTATAATCTTCAAGATGTAAATTATTATTACAATATTTCAGTTAGAGCATACTCACTTGTTGCAAGTGAAGAAAATCAAACAATGGCTTCAAAACCTGTTGTTATAGAAGATTATTTATTTAACACCTTTACAGACGGAAATGGAACAAGTGAAAATCCTTACTTAATTACAGACGAACAAACGCTTGCTTTAATTAAGTATAACAATACAGCATATTATAAACTTTCACAAAATATTGACCTTACAAATAATTGGACTCCATTATTCACAGACACATATCCTTTTGCTGGTTGTTTAGATGGAAATGGAAAAACTATTAAAGGTTTAAGAATTGTTGACACTTATACATATTCTGGACTTCTTGGATATATCGGAACTGATACTATTAGTGATGACCGTGTAGTTGACGGAGTAAGAACAGAATTTATTCCAAGTGAAAATCAAACTGTTAAAGGAAAAGTTTATAATATAGACTTTAACGATGCGTTAGTTTCAAGTGGTTTGAATGTCGCAGTAATTGCTGGTGTAAACGAAGGTGAAATTTTAAAAGTAAATATTAGAAATGCTAGAATTACATCAAATTCTGAAATTTTGGTTGATGTTGGAGCATCTTACAAATCTATCTATTCAGGTCTTGTGGTTGCAGAAAACAAAGGAAGAATTGAACAAGTTTCTGTTCAAAACGATGAAAGCAATACAAAGGTTGAACCTACTGCTAAGACAACTTTGTATTCTGGTGGTATTTGTGCTATTAATAGCGGTGAAATTATTTATTGTTATGTAAATGTTGACGTTTATGGAACAGTAAGTGGTGGTATTAGTGCTATTAACAACGGAACAATTGATTTCTGTGGATTCTATGGAATGATTAGTTGCGCTAACTATTCTTCAAACAGAACAACATTAATTGCTTGTGCGGGCGGAATTTGTGCTATTAACAACGCAGGAGCAAGAGTTTCTAATGTTATTGTTGAGAGTGATAGATTTGCTACATCGGAAGGCGGAATTTCAAATGTATCAAAAGTTAATGTTCAAAGCAATATAGTTTATATTGGTGGACTAATTGGAGATAATAAAGGTAAATGCTTTAATGGTTATGCAAAAATAGACTTGTTTAACAGAAGCGGAAAAGATGTTGATTGTGTTCTTGGATATTTATTCGGGTATAACACAAACAATACTGTAAACAATAATAAGTATGTTTTAAGTGATGAAACCGAAGCATTAGTAGAAAGTAGTGGTGTAGTAATTGATTCTTCTAACTGTGAAGTTTCTGGCTTAACATCTGCTTTAATAGATGAATTTAACACTTCAAAAGATAATAATAACTTTGAATGGGCAGAAATTGGATATTACCAATTTAATGACGAGATAAAAATGCAAATAAATTTTGGATTTAACAGAATTTAACAAAAAGGTGGCAAAATGAAACAATATAACTTTAAGTTAATTTATAAAAAATACAATAAAAAAGCGACAATAGCAAAAAACATTGTTATATTGTTTCTATTGCTGATTTTTGCTAGTTTAGCATTGATGTATTGTTTGGGTAAATTTCAAATTTTGCATATTTTAACAAATAGTTCGGCACCTTTTCATCCTGCTGGTTCACTTGCGGTAGAGTTTAAAACTGATTTTGATAAATTGGAAGTTGGCGATTTTGTTACTTGGAGTAATTCGGGTGGAAAAATGTTTGTCACTCACCAAATTGTAAAAATTGATAAAGAAAACCGTACTTTTGTTTGCAGTCAACAACAATTTGATGACGATGGTAATTTGCTTCCTATGGACAAGTGGCAAGAATCAAGATTTGACGGAACTCACACCGAGGATCAATATTACGGAAAAGTTTTATTTTCAATTCCTAAACTTGGTTTAATTATGACAAGTGTAAAAGAAATGGTTATAACAAATTCGGGGATAAATCTTCTGGGAATAATTATATTAGTTTTGGCTTTTATGGTTTATTATCTGGCCTCTAAACTTGTATATGTTCCAACTTATATATTAAGGGAGAAACAAAATTGACAAAAGTTAAAAAAATAGAGATAATTTTAATAACTGTTTTAATGCTGATAATAATTTCACTTTCAGTTAGTCTTTCTGCGGCATATTTTAAATATAAAAAGCAGTTTTCTTCTGGTGGGGAACTTCCAATACTGAATATAGATTATTCAATAAATCCTGGTGGCGAATCTGCGCTAAATGAAATTTACTATCAACCGTCTGATGTTAATATTAGTGTGGATTTGTCAACCGAAGGGAATAATATAAACGGATATGTTAGAGTTTATGTTTTAATAAGTTGGATTAACGGACTTAACAATACTCCACGAGATAACGAAGGAAACTTGCTAACGGCGTGCAAAATAGAATATGACGAAAATGTGTGGGAAGTTAGAAATGGATATTATTATTTAAAATCAGAATTTATGACACCAGACACAAAAGTAAATTTGTTTAGTAAAGTTGTTTTTTCAGATAGTTTACCAGACACCTATGTGGGTGAAGCGGTAAAAATAAAAGTTTTAGCGGAAATATATCAGGCAACAAATAAACCTGAAAATTGGTAGGAGAAAGTATGAGTAAAAAAGCAAGTATTATAACAATAGTGGTAATGTGTGTTTTATCTTTTACGCTTTTAACGCTAAATTTAACTTTATCACTTTTTGGAGATAGAATTGACAAAACTGGTATTGTTCAATTTAAACAACATAAACTAGACATTGAAATTGTTGATAATGATTCAATAGTTTTGGAAAAAGAAGAACTAACAATTGGCAGTATTGCAACAAGAAAAATAAATATTTCAAATCCTGAAAATTCTACAAGTTGTGCTTTCAGAATTTGGCTTGAATTTTATGTTGACGGAAGTTTAGACAATAACTATTTATCGTTAAGTTTAGACGAAGCAAAATTTAAACAAAGCGAAAGTGGAAAATGGTATTATAATAGTGTTTTGGCCTCTGGCGGCAAAATTCAAGATTTAGTGTTAACTTTTAATGTAAACGATGTTAGAAGTGAAGATTATCAAGGTAAAAGTTATAGTTTAAAACTTTTTGTTGAATCTACGCAGTCAACAAAAATAGCCGTTAATGAATGGAATAATGACTATTCTGTTGAGTGGTATGAAGGAATAAAATCAAGTTTGGAATAATTTAAAAAACAAGAGTAAATTTGCTCTTGTTTTTTTATTAGATATTTTATATATTTAAGTAAAAATTTCATTTTTTTAATTTCATTTTTTTAATTTCATTTTTTTAATTTAATTTAATTTAATTTAATTTAATTTAATTTAATTTTTGCTTGCGAATAAGAAAGTTTAGTTTAGTTTAGTTTAGTTTAGCTTAGTTTAGTTTAGCAGAAAATTTTTGAGAATTAAAACTTTCATATTTAAAACATAAAGAATGTTTTCATGAAGATTAAAAATGTGATATAATATTTTTATGGATAAAATTTTAATATTTATATTGCTTGGCGTGTCAATAATTTCTTTAATTACAACTTTTATATTGCTTTTTGCGGTTAAAAAGAATAGTGGGAATACAGTTGTTACTACAAATAATGAAGATGTAAACAAATTAAACCTAGAAGTTCAAAAATTGGCCAGTTTTGTTTCGGCGTATAATCAAACGGTTACCGAAATAATAAAAAGTTATAGTGAATCGACAATTAAAAGTTTAGATTCAATAAGTTCAAATCAATTTGAAAGACTTGAAAACTTAAATAAAAGACTTCTTGATATAAAACAAAGTTTTGAAGCAAAACTTGACAAAAATAGTAATGTCCTAGAACTTGGTCTTACAACATTAAATCAAAACAACGACCAAAAACTTGAACTTATGCGCCGAACTGTTGACGAAAAACTTAATGAAACATTAGAAAGAAGATTGAATGAAAGTTTTAATCTAATTTCGGAAAGATTAGAAAGCGTAAGTGTGGGACTTGGCGAAATGAAAACTTTGGCGGGGAGTGTTGGCGACCTTAAAAAAGTTCTTACAAATGTAAAAACTCGTGGTACTTTTGGCGAAGTTCAACTTGGAAATTTGCTTGAACAAATGCTTGCTACAAATCAATTTAAAGCAAATGTTTTAATTAAAGACGACAAAAGAGTCGATTATGCTATAATACTTCCAGGAAAAGATGAAGAAGATATTTTACTTCCAATAGATGCTAAATTTCCAATAGAAGATTACACAAAAATTTTAGATGCTGAAAGTGCTGGTGATAGTGTTGCAATTCACACTCTTCAAAAAGCGTTAGAAAGAAGAATTAAAGAAGAAGCAAAAAAGATAAACGAAAAATATATAGTTGTTCCTAAAACAACAGATTTTGCAATAATGTATTTGCCGTTAGAGGGTCTGTATTGCGAAGCAATTAAACGAACAGGGCTTATTGAAGAACTCCAAAGAGATTATCGTATAATTGTTTGTGGCCCTACGACATTGTCGGCAACATTAAGCAGTTTGCAAATGGGCTTTCAAACTCTTGCAATTCAAAAGCGTTCAAGCGAAATTTGGAGTTTGCTTTCTACATTTAAAAAAGAATTTGTTAATTTTGTTGATTTACTTGCTAAAACTCAAAAGAAAATTGACGAAGCGAGCGGTACAATTAATGACGCAACTAAAAAGACGCAAAAAATTCAAAAACAACTTGATAAAGTTGTATTGCTTGATAATAACATAGAAATTTTAGAGTCAGATACTGGGGATAATAAAGATTAAAAATTCTTTTAAATCAAAATTTTGATAATTAAACTTAAAAATTAAGATTTATTATTTAAAACTTAATATTAAAAAAATAAAATAAAAAATAATAACAAAATGTTAAAGTTTTTGCTTTAATGTTTTGTTTTTTTAATTTTTTTTAATCAAGGGAACAAGATGTGAAACGCCCTAAATAGGGCAATTTAATACGATATAAAACTCAACATAACACACAGCGTGCTTGATAAAATAGAAAAGATAAAAATATTAAAATAAAAAATTTGCGATTATCAAGTTTTAATTTTAGTATTGACAATTAAAATAAAATGTTTTAAACTTATAATTAATATTAATAATTAATAAAATTTTAAGTTGGAGATAATATGAAATTTATTAAAGAAGCAGACAGATTAGCGTTTAAATTTAAAAATGAAATAATTTATTTAGATGAGTTTTTAATTGTGGATCGTAATAGCGTTTCAGATAAAGATGGAAGATGTCTTTATAAATCAGATGTAGAGAGAGAAGAAGAATTTATTATTTATCTTTTTGTATGGAATTATTGTAATGATAAAGTTTTGTTTGATCAAACGAATTCTTGTAAATATCTCAATAAAATAGATAATCTTATGCATTCTAATTATTTAGATAAAATAATAAAATTATTTAAAGTTGGCTTAAAACAATCTTGCATTAAAAGTGTGAGATATGTCCATTTTACAGAAGGACAGAAACTTATTAATTATTATGTTCAAGAATTTGAAGATAAAGTTAAAACATTGGATAAATTTTTGGAAAAATCCGTGAAAATTAAAAAAGATAATAAAATAATCGAATTTAAAGTTTAGAATGAAAAATTTAATGAATTGAAAATTAATTAAAAAACTTTATTGTTAATTATAAAAAATTTTAAGTGATAGGAGATTGCTATGAAATTTATTAGGCAAGGGAATAGATTGGCGTTCAAATTTAAAAATGAAATTATATATTTAGATGAATTTTTAGATTTTGATGTTTATAATAATTATTGTATAGTTTCAGATAAAGATCGCACGATACTTTATGAGATAGAATATAAATATGTGGATATTGGAAATAAGGATATGACTATTCTGAAAGCCTATTTTTGCAATCGTTTTATTGCATCTTATTGTGATAACGATATAGATTTAATAACAACAGGACCTAGAAGAATTAATGAAAGTATCAGCAATATTATGTTTTCTAATTATATAGACAAAATAATTAAATTGTTTAAAGTCTATTTAAAAGAAAAGTGTATGTTAAATGGTGAGCAAAATCTTGATAAGCGTGTTGAAAAATTTAAAAATGATATACAACTTTTAGACAAGGGCTTGGAAGAATCTGCAAAAATAAAAGAAGAATGCAAAAATTTTGAAAAGATAAAGAATAAAGTAATTGAAAATATTGAAAAAATGTTTTAATAAAAGATATTTATTTTTAGTATTGACAATAAAAATAAAATGCTTTAAATTTTAATAATAATTAATAAAATTTAAAATTGGAGATTAATATGAAATTTGAATATATTAAAGAATCAGGCAAAATAGCATTTAAATTTAAAAATGAAATAATATGTTTAGATGAGTTTTTAATTGTGGAT